>DASXHS010000229.1:0-6636 GCA_036488345.1 Candidatus Udaeobacter sp. | reverse complement strand
GTCGCTCTCCAAACCACCGCTCTATGTCTCGACAAAGAACGAAACGGTCCGGATGTTCGACAGTGATTTCATGGAATTCTTTTCGCGCGTTCATCCAGCGGTTCCATTGATTCTCTACCTGCCTGTCGTCGGTTTTATGCTCTACGTGGCACTTTGGAGGCAAGGATTCCCGGTGGTTGTTGTGGCGGGATTTTTCGTGCTCGGTATGCTCCTCTGGACCCTGCTCGAATATCTGATCCACCGATACATTTTCCATTACGAACCGAAAACGCGCGTGGGAAAACGGCTCCACTACATCATTCACGGCGTGCATCACGATTATCCAAACGATGGAAGAAGACTTGTTATGCCGCCGAGTATCAGTGTGCCGCTCGCAGTTCTTTTTTATGGGATGTTCCTGCTAATGTTCGGGCGCTTTGCGTCCAGTGCGTTCGCCGGATTGGTGTTTGGCTATCTCTGTTACGACATGCTCCATTATGCGACGCATCATTTTCCGATGAAACGCGGCGTATTGCTGTGGCTGAAGCAGTATCATCTTCGCCATCACTACAAAGATGACCACGTCGGGTACGGCATCAGCTCGCCGTTGTGGGACTACATTTTCCGGACGACGCGGCGGTAGTAGTCGCTTTTGTATCGCCGTACATACAGCTCGAATTGGGCGGGCTGGAACTGTACTAAAAGTCTTGTCCTGAATCCGAAAGCTCTTACATTGCTGCCCCGACACGAAACTCCGCGATCTATGGATGTAGTGGAGAAACTCGTAAGGAATTTTAGTGAAGGAGAAAATTATCAGTTTTGCTGGGGAGCACCGCCTGTGCGGTGCGGTTGCGCGTCAAACAGAGTCTGAGGCTCTATGAACGTTGATCCGGCAAAATTTAGTTTAAGTAATTTCCTGGGAGGCGAAAGCGACGACCCGCTACAACCTCCACAGAGCTTTACAAACTGGATGCAGCTCGGCGCGTGGGCCGTTGAATTATACGAGCCCGAGCTTCTCTCGACTGCAGACGCCCGCACCACGATCACCTATGCCGGGAAACCGCGGTCAGTGATCAACCTCTGCTCGTACAATTATCTCGGTCTTGCCAACCACCCCGACGTGCTTGCTGCCGCGCATGAGGCGCTGCGCACCCATGGCATGGGCGCATGCGGTTCTCCCATGCTTTCGGGCATGACCGATCTTCACCGCGAACTCGAACGGCGTGTCGCGAAATTTCTCGATCGCGAGGACGCCATGCTTTTCAACAGCGGATTTGGCGGCGCGCTGGGCACGATCTCTGGGCTGTTGCGCAAAAGCGATGTCGCCATTCTCGACAATCGATCCCACCTGAGTCTTCGTGACGGCGCGATATTATCGCGGTGTCGCACTGAAAAATTCGAGCATAACGATCCCGCCTCGCTCGACGTGGCATTGGCTCGGCAGAAAGGCCGGCGCCAACTCGTGGTGGTCGAAGGCATTTATTCGATGGATGGCGATTTTGGAAATCTACAAGAGGTGCTTGATGTTGCGGACGCCCATGGCGCGAGTGTTTTCATCGACGAAGCGCATTCGATTCTCGGCTGCGGCCAACACGGCCGGGGAGCTGCGGAGCACTTCGGCGTCGAGGACCGATTCCCGCTGGTATATGGCACATTTTCGAAAGCGTTCGGAGCCTTGGGCGGTTTCGTTGCCGGTTCCAAGGAAACGCTGCAATATTTGCGTTTCTACGCGCATCCGTACGTATATTCGTGCGCGCTACCGCCGGTCGTCATTGCGGCAATTCTCAAAGCGCTGGAACTCGGCACGAGGCAGTCTGAATTGCGCGCGAAGCTTTGGGAAAACGCCGATTACTTCCACGCTCAGCTCGACAAGCTCGGATTCGACACGGGAGCATCGACAACTTACGTGATGCCGATTGTGATTGGTGATCGCGAGCTGATGTACCGGCTCGGACACGAGCTGCGCCGGCGCGGTCTTTGGGTCGCGCCCGTCGACTACCCCGCTGTCCCGCAAAATCGGATCTGTTTCCGGGCGTGTGTCACAGCCAAACATACTCGCGCGGATTTGGATGAGGCGCTGAATATTCTCGAGGACACTCTCGTTCCGGCGTTGTTGCAAAAGCAAACCGCCTGATGATGTCTCAGCAGGTAGAGACACCTCATTCCCGCATCGCAGCCACTTACAAAGCGCGCGAAGTGGAGGGCGCTCTCGACGTTTATTTCTACCGGCCGCTGGGGTTTCGACTAGCCGAATTTTTCGCGCAGCTCAAGGTGACGCCGGCAGGCGTCAGTCTGCTGGGGGGTCTCTGCGGGATCGTTGCCGGACATCTTTATTTTTACCGTAATCTCGGCATCAACATCGCAGGTATGGTGCTGCATGTCTGCGCGAATACGCTCGATAATGCGGATGGTCAGCTTGCGCGGTTGACTCACCAGGCAAGCCGCAAAGGCCGCATCATTGACAGCGTTGCCGATCATTTGGTATTCGCGAGCGTTTACATTCATTTGACGCTTCGCGGTGCGTTTACAGGTGCGTCACCGGCGATCTGGCTTTTAGCGTTCGGCGCGGCGATCAGTCACGCGCTCCAGGGGGCAGCAGCTGATTATTATCGGACCGCATTCCTCTACTTTGAGGGCGGAGCACGCAACGGAATAGATTCCTCCTCCGCACTGCGCTCTGACTATCGAAAGTTGAGCTGGAGACATCGAGCATGGGACAAGCTTCTTCTCGCGCTCTATTTGAATTTCACTCTACAACAGGAAATGCTCGCGCCCCGTCTCAAAAGGCTGCGAGAGACCGCAAACACAGTGTTCCACGGCCAAATCCCGGGCTGGCTGCAACAGCGCTATCGAAACGCTGCCGGCCACATGCTCAGGTGGTGGCGGCTGTTAATGACCAATACGCGCATGCTGGTTTTGTTTCTCCTGCTGTTCCTTGGGCAGCCGGTTTATTACTTTTGGTTCGAGCTGATCCCGCTGAATCTGTTGTTCGTCTATCTGATTGTTCGTCAGGAAAAAATGGCTGAATCGCTGGAGCAGCTCGTAGTGGGGCGGCATTCCACTTAGCTTTCCCATTCGTTTTGAACATCGAAGTTTCAGAAGTGACGTCCCGTCGGGAGCGCGATGCGTTCATCAAATTTCAATGGGAAATTTATCCCAATGATCCGGCATGGGTGCCGCCGTTGATCATCGAACGGAAAGCGTTCCTTGATCGCAAGCATCATCCCTTTTACCTGCACGGTGACGCCGCCCTATTCCTGGCGCGCAAAAACGGGAAGATCGTTGGCCGAATCATGGCCAGTGACGATCCAAATTACAATTCGTTGCACCAAACCAACGTCGGCTGTTTCGGTCTGTTTGAGTCCATTGATGATCGCGATGTAGCCGCCGCGCTCATTGAGGCTGCATCGAGTTGGCTTCGCAAGAAAGGCCGCACTGAGATCATGGGCCCGATCGATTATTCAACCAATTACGTCTGTGCCCTGTTGATCGACGGCTTCAAATTTCCGCCCACAGTATTGACCGCGCACAATCCACCGTACTACCGGCAGCTAATCGAGGGCTATGGTTTTACAAAAGCGAAGGATTGGTACGCGTGGTGGTTTGCCGATCCTTCAAAAGCGGTGACACAATTGCGACGGCTCGCTACTCGCGTTCACAGGCATTGCCCTGTCACTTTTCGTCCAGCGAATCTCACCAATCTTCGGGATGAAAGCAGACGGCTCCGTGAAATTTACAACCAGGCATGGGAAAAGAACTGGGGCTTTGTGCCATTCACGGAAGCGGAGATCGAGTTTATGACCAAAGAACTGAAGCCGCTACTCCTGCCGAAGTTTGCCTGGGTCGCCGAGAACGGCGATGAGCCGGTCGGGTTCGCGCTGGGTGTGCCGGACATCAATGTGGTCCTGCGCGATCTCAACGGGCGGCTGACACGATTTGGTTTTCCAATTGGTCTGCTCAAATTGCTGTTCTACAAGAATCGCATTCGAAAGGGGCGCCTGGTCGCTCTCGGCGTAATTGAAAAATATCGACGCGCGGGAATCGCCGAGGTGCTTGTATTGCGCGTGATCGAGGAAACTATGGTCAAGCGCGGAATCACTGGTGAACTGAGCATGACGCTTGAAGACAACTTTATGATCAACCGCTTTCTCGAAGCGCTTGGCGCGGAGCGCTACAAAACCTATCGCATCTATAACAAACCGCTCGCGGAATGAGCTAAGTCACTGTTCCGCGCATCGGTTTTTGACTTGCCAAGCCCGCCCTATGAAGTTACGCGAGTAACCAGCTAACGCCGAGTATCTACGAGTACAACCCAGCTAATGAGTAAGCCACAGGACGGTTTTGTTTCCCGATTTCTGAATCGCCCGATTTCGAGCCGCATAACACGTCTGCTCGTAAAGTTCCGAATTCATCCCAGCGCGTTTACGGCCTCCATTTTTGTTTTGCCGATAGCCGCGGGCGTATTTCTTCTGCGCGGCAATTATCTCAGCGTTCTTATCGGTGCGGCGATATTTCAGGTGTTCAGTATTCTCGATGGATGCGACGGCGAGATTGCGCGCGCCAGGAATTTAGAATCAAAATTCGGCGAACGTTTGGACAATGTTTGCGACTTCCTTGGCAGCCTTATCTACGTCGTGGCGCTTGGGACAGGGCTTCATCATTTCAAAGAAGGAGTCGTGTGCGCGCTGCTGATTACGGCCAATGAATTGGTGTTACGATGGGGCACTGGCGCAAAACGGATGGATGCGGACGACTTTCACGAGTCGTTTTACGCAAGGCATCATGGAATGATTGGTCATTCCGGTTTGCTCGGGTTGGGGGAACGATTTGTGTGGTGGCTGTTTCAGCTGACCAAGCGCGACATCGCGATTTTCTTTTTCCTCATATTGGCGCTATTGAATTTCGGCAACTGGATCCTCCACTTTTGGACGCTTGCTGCAGGCGCGAGCCTGATAATCAGCACGATCGCCACCGCAAGGGCTGCTAACAGCCGTGGCGACGCCCTCGCCCCAAGCCGCGCTCGTGATTTCGGCTCTCAGCCGGAAATGACGTCGGATCTTAGTTAGGCGAACGCAGTACGCGCCAACTGGTATCGTGCCCGGCGTGTTCCAAAACTCGCGGAGTATCGATGTCGTGCCACCGCGCGGAGCCGATATCAATCCCACGCACTTTGCCATCAACAGCCATCAACTCTACTCCGTTGGCGAGACTACAATCGTTCCCGCCGTTGTTGGACTTCGCCTGCTCGAGGTACGCGAAGATTTCCATAGGGCAAGCAAACAACCCGGTATCGATCGCGTCGTAGCTCCGCAGATTTTTGCCAATGCCAATCACCTTGTTTCCACGCGTTTGAACCTTCATCGCGTCATCCAAATCGACAATCGAATCGAGCTTGCGATCTATGGCGATGTTAAGCAGGCCGGCTTCAAAGTTTTGCAGTAAGCAATCGATGATGCTGTCGTCGAAAACATGGTCGCTCATCGTGAGGAGAAACGGCGCGCTAACGTGACCTGCTGCTGCGAGCAGCGAGATCCCATTTTGTTTTCGCCAGTCGCGGTTCACGATAAATGACGCGGTGATGTGGGGGGAAATTAACTGCTTTGCCTCTGCAATTACCCGTTCGCTTTCGTAACCGACCACGAAACGGATGGTGTTAATACCTGCACTGGTTACAGCCTCCAGAATGTACGACAGCAATGGTCTACCAAGCAGCGGCACAAAGGGCTTGAGGCAGTTCTTATCAGCTCCACGCAGGCGCGAACCCTGGCCAGCCATCAAGATGACCGCTTCAGAGATAGCAGTCATATCTGGTAATACCTTTTCAATCCCCACAACCGAAGGCGTTGCGGAAGAAATCTGAAAATCAGAGGCGCAATTTTTGACTGGAATGCATGGCCAACTGTTATACGTGGCGGCGGCTGAACAGAGTTGACTAATCTGAGAACATTCCTGGCGACGAGGTCCGGAGTAGGCGCGTTCTTCATGTTGCGCTCAGTGATTTCCCAAGTCTTCGCGATTTTTGTTTCATAACGGGGATTACCCTCGGTGCTCTTAATCACGCCCTGGTTAAATTCGGTGCGAATGTCGGCCGGCTGAAGATCCACAACGTGCACGCAGGAATTACCGAGCTCTAGCTGGATTGACATGGTAAAGGATGCCATGGCCGCTTTCGCGGCGTTGTAACCCGCCATAAACGGCACTGGAAGCCGGGAAGCTAACGAAGTGACGTTAATGATCAAACCTTCACCACGTGCCTGCATGTGGCGCAGTGCGAGCTGCATCAATTGGATTTGTCCGAAAACGAGAATTTGAAACTGGTTCGTAATCGTTTCCATCGGAACCAGCTCGGCGGGGTCAAAGTGACCGGCCCCGGCGTTGTTGATTAATACGTCGAAATGACTGGCTTCCGCGAGTCCGGCGTTGAAGGCCGCCTCAACTGAACGCGGGTCGCCTAGGTCGAGCTGCACCGGATGCAATTGTGGCATCCTGGGAATTCGCTGCAGATTGCGCGAACTACCCCAAACTTCGTGGCCCTCAGCAACGAGTAGCTTAGTGATTGCCAGACCAATACCCGAACTCGCACCAGTAAGAAAAACTCTCTTCATAAACCGTTTTCGTGATTGACCAGAAACTGCGAAACCTTGCGGTATTTCAGAC
>DASXHS010000172.1:0-8531 GCA_036488345.1 Candidatus Udaeobacter sp. | reverse complement strand
TTACGGCCGCGAAATGTACGAAACCTGGTACAAGATGACGGCCATGATCCAGAGCGGTCTCGATATTTCTCCCGTCATCACCCACCGCTTTCCGTATACGGAGTTCAAGGACGCGATCGAGCTGATGAAGTCGGGTAACTCGGGCAAGATTGTGCTCAACTGGAGCGAATTGTCATCCTGAGCGAAGTCGAAGGGTCCTCGATAATGCCCCAGCCGGTAGAATAGTCGAACGGTTGCGCGAATCTTCTATTTGCGCCGATTGTCTCCTGAGAAAAGTAACTGAATGAGCACACGAATTGATGAGATCGTTGGAGGTATTTACAGGATTTCAACCTGGCAGCCGCAGTATTCAACCCGCCGATCAGCCCCCAGTGGTTACAGAGAATTTGTCAATGCCAATGCTCGATTTATATCGCGCGGCTGGAATTTTTCGCGCACGAACTACCGATTCGCCAGGTTATCGATCGGCTGGAGAAAATGAATCTCTCATGGGTTCACCCGATGCACGAAGGCTCGTTTGAGCAACACGCTTTTCCCAATTACGCGAGAGCGTTACGCGAAAACGAATTCGCTTATCGCGGAATGTTGCTGGGTCGCGAAATCGCGAAAGTCGCCCCGATGTAAACCTTCACCGCAGAGACGCGGCTTCTTTGTGCCGGCCTTCGAGCTCAAGCACCATGCGTTTGATGTGCCTGTAATCCTGGTGGCGGCGTAGGAATTGCAGACTCTCTTCCGGATCGCCCCATTTTAGAACTTCGATCGTCTCCGCCCGCGCGCCCCAGCTATTCATTTCACGCTGGTTCGCCATATAAAGATCGATGGTGTTGCGCCCTGACAGCGCCCAACCGTAGTCTTCCACGCGATAGTTTTGTCCGGTCGAGAGTAGACGAAAGACTGTACCCGCCGGCCAGCGCGACCAATCGGCCGCTGCGCTGCCGATCTGCGGCGGACCGGAGACGACTACAGCGCGTTTGACGGCGTGAGTTGTTCTTGGGGCACGTTTCGGACCGGGTGTGACGGTTTCGGGTTCATCCATTGAGAACCGTTGCAGCCGCGGGGAGTATGAGGTGCTCTCATTCACCGGGATCGCGCGGGGCACTTCGTAGGCCAGCGTTGCACGCGTTACAACTTCGGCTCGGTGAATCGCCGGACCTGCCGCGTGCAGTTCTCCACCGAGAGCGTTGTGGTTACTGTAC
This sequence comes from Candidatus Udaeobacter sp., assembly GCA_036488345.1. Lineage (GTDB taxonomy): Bacteria > Verrucomicrobiota > Verrucomicrobiia > Chthoniobacterales > UBA10450 > Udaeobacter. The sequence continues at coordinate 7,335 of DASXHS010000172.1, read as the reverse complement.
TGGAGATGGTCAGATTCAGTATGCGTGTACGCGGTCGTGCGCACCTGCTGAAAATTCGTCTTCGCCAGCGGCGGCTCGTAAGCCGGCAATGCGTTATGGTGTGTGGTGCCGCAGCCCGTAAGTAGAATAAGGGCGATGAAAACCGCCAGCAGGATTAAAGCAAGGTTACGACGCTCAGCGTAGGTCAAGGCGCATCACCGGGGTAAGTTATTCACAGTTATTCACAATTTGGCAAGAACTATTTTTGTCGGGAGATTATGCACTTATGCGCCAAGCATCCGTCTGCCGCCGCTGCCGAAAAATCGAAGCCGAAGAAGGTCTGGTGAAAGAAGCGGCGCTAATGAAAGGGACAGCCCCGACAGTTTAGGGGAAACCTTTGGAGCTTCGTCGGGGGAAACCTTTTGGAGGTTCCTGCCGGGGCTGTAAGATGCGGATAGTGCTCAGTGCACCCCGTTTTTGTCAACGCTGATTTGTGGTCGCCTTTGGGGAGTGCATAATCGTCTCGCACCAAAAAATTCATAGGCGCAACGGACGAAGTCTTCAATCACTGACGTGCTTGCTGTGTCCGGCGTGGACTTTGTGCGAGAAGATTTGTAGTTTCGCTGACTATGACCGCGGAATTCGAAAAACAAGTTTCTCAGACGCTCGAAGAAATTAAGTCGCAGGGCCTGTTTAAAACCGAGCGGGTCATCACCAGTCCGCAGGATGCGCACATCGCGATCACCGGCGGCAAACGCGTGCTGAACATGTGTGCGAACAATTATCTTGGCCTGGCCGATCATCCCGCGCTGATTGCCGCGGCAAAAGAAGCGCTCGAGACGCATGGTTTCGGCATGGCCAGTGTCCGGTTCATCTGCGGCACACAGGACATTCACAAGGAACTGGAAGCCGCACTCACGAAATTTCTCGGGACAGAAGGAACGATTCTTTATCCCTCATGTTTCGACGCCAACGGCGGATTATTCGAAACGCTGCTCACCGAGAAAGACGCGGTGATCAGCGATGAATTGAATCACGCCAGCATCATCGACGGCATTCGCCTCTGCAAAGCGCAGCGGTTTCGTTACAAGCACAACGACATGGCAGATCTTGAAGCGCAGCTCCAAGCGGCGCAAGACACGCGCTTCAGATTGGTTGCCACCGACGGTTGTTTCTCGATGGACGGCACAATCGCGAACCTATCGGCCATTTGCGATCTCGCCGAAAAATACAACGCATTGACGATGATCGATGACGCGCACGCCACCGGTTTTCTTGGCAAAACCGGGCGCGGCACGCACGAATATCGCGGAGTGATGGGCAGGATCGATATCATCACCGGGACGCTTGGGAAGGCTCTCGGCGGTGCCAGCGGTGGCTTCACCAGCGGGCGAAAGGAAATTGTCGATCTTCTGCGGCAACGGTCCCGGCCTTATCTATTTTCCAACACAATCGCGCCGCCAGTTGTTGCTGCTTCCCTGAAAGCGCTTGGGCTTCTCACCGCGTCGACCGAACTGCGCGACAAGCTTGAAGAAAACACGAAGTTCTTCCGCGCTGGGCTGACGGAACGCGGTCTGACCATCAAGCCCGGCGTGCATCCGATCGTCCCCATCATGATTGGCGACGCCGCAAAGTCACAAAAGTTCGCCGCACGCATGCTGGAGAAAGGCGTTTACGTGATCGGCTTTTTCTATCCGGTCGTGCCGCACGGTACCGCCCGCGTCCGCACGCAGGTATCCGCCGCGCATTCGCGCGAAGACTTGGAATTCGCGGTTAATGCATTCGGCGAAGTGAACGAGGAATTAGCGGGAAGCTAAATCGGTAAGCGACGCGTCGCGTCTCTGGGTAGCGCATGCATCTCGCGTGCTGGTTTCGGCGTCGCGCCGAAACAATCTTTTCCCTGGTCGCGATCGCATGTGTGCTTACGAAGCGCCAAGAAAGAGTTCGCGATCGCGAGGACGCGCTCGCCAGCACGCGGGACGCATGCGCTACCCATCTTCTGCACTGGCGCTCGGCAGCACGTGTAGCAGATTGGGAGGTGCACAAGCTGGTAGCGAGCAACGTGGACTGGACTGCTCTTCGTGAGGATTTCCCGATCCTGCGTCAGCAGATACGGGGGCATGAGCTAATCTACTTTGATAGCGCTGCGACTTCGCAAAAACCGCGTGCTGTCATTGAAGCGTTGCGCAATTATTACGAAAACGACAACGCGAATGTTCATCGCGGATTGCACACGCTGAGCGGGCGGGCGACCGACGCGTATGAACGCGCTCGGCGGCGCGTGGCGGAGTACATCGACGCGGCAAGTCCTGACGAAATCATTTTCACGCGCGGTACGACAGAGAGCATCAATCTAGTGGCGCAAGCGTGGGGCCGAAAATTTCTCAGCGAAGGCGACGTAATTCTTCTGACTGTGATGGAGCATCACAGCAACCTGGTGCCATGGCAGTTGCTGGCGGAACGCAAAGGCGCGCGCCTTCGATTTCTGCCGGTGCGCGACGACGGAACTCTTGATCTTGACCAGCTTTCGTCCTTGCTAACACCAGAAGTAAAACTTTTCGCCTTCACGCACATCTCAAATTCGCTGGGCACAATTAATCCAGTGGCCGAGCTTTGCGCCAAAGCCCGCGCTGTCGGCGCGGTGACGTTGGTCGACGCGGCGCAGAGTGCGGGGCACATGCCGCTCGATGTTCAGGAGTTGGGCTGCGATTTCCTTGCGTTCTCAGGACACAAAATGTGTGCACCGACTGGGATCGGCGTGCTTTATGGACGCGCGGAGCTTTTGGATTCCATGCCGCCGTGGCAGGGCGGAGGCGAAATGATCGTAAGCGTCACGCTCGAAAAGAGCACATTTAAGAAAACGCCTCACCGGTTCGAGGCTGGCACGCCCAACATTGCTGGGGCAATCGGACTCGCAGCAGCGATTGATTACATCGAGCAAATCGGACGGCATGCGATTTTCGAGCACGATTCGCAGCTTGCCAATTATGCGGCGGATCGCCTGAGCGAATTACCAGGAACGCGCGTCTTTGGTCCAAAGGAAGAACGGGGCGCGCTCGTTGGGTTTGTCATGGACGCTGTACATCCGCACGATCTGACCACGTTCGCGGATCAATACGGGCTGGCCATGCGCGGAGGGCATCATTGCAACCAGCCGCTGATGCGCCGATTTCAAGTATCGGGCACGACGCGTGCGAGTTTTTATTTTTACAACACGATGAAGGAGATCGATCGGATGATTGAGATCCTCCAACGCGCGGTGCGCTTCTTTTCATGAGCCACTTGGACTGTCATTCTGATCCCGCAGTCGCGGGAGAAGAATCTCTGATTATCTGGTGTGTCGGTCAGTTAATGGTCAGCCAGAGATGTTTCGCTTCGCTCAACATGGCAATACAGTGCGTGGTGCGTTTCTTTTGTCCCAAGGAGGGGCGGTCTGCAGTCCGCCCTCTGTCATGAGCACGGAAATCGAAGAGCTCTACCAGGAGGTGATCCTCGATCATTCGCGGCGGCCGCGGAATTTTGGCGAGCTGCCCGACGCTGCCGTGCTGGTGCATGGTGATAATCCAGCGTGCGGGGACGAAATTCATCTAGCCGTAAAATTCGATGCGAACGGCGGCTTGGAAGACGTCAAATTCAGCGGACACGGTTGCGCTATCAGCCAGGCTTCGGCGTCACTGATGACAATGAAATTGAAGGGCAAAAGCCGGGCCGAAGTAATGGAGATGCTCCGAGCATTTCACGATCTTGTGACAGCCGACACGAGCGATGCGCCAAAAGCACTCGGCGATCTGCGCGTGATGCAAGGCGTTCGGAAATTCCCGCAGCGGGTTAAGTGCGCGATGCTGGCTTGGCGTGCGGTGCAGCAGGCTTTCGAGCAAGGCTCCGGTGAATCAACGGTCTCAACGGAACCCGCGTAATCGCGTGCTCGAACGTCCAAGCGTGGACGGCATCCGCATTAGGAACGCAACCCTGGACGATTCCGCGGCGATTGCTGAAATTTACAATCAAGGCATCGAGGACCGCGTTGCTACTTTCGAAACGGCGCGCCGGTCTGCAGATGATCAGCGGGCTTGGCTTAGAGCCATCGCTGGTCGTTATCCCGGCGTTGTTGCGCAAATCGATGGTGAAATCATCGGCTGGGCGGGCGCTGGGCCGTATCGGATGCGCGAATGTTATCGCGGCATCGGCGAATTTTCGATGTACGTCCATCGCGATTGGAGAGGTCGAGGCGTGGGTGATTTGCTAGTCGCCGCTCTCATCAATGAAGCTGAACGATTGGGATTGTGGAAATTGCTATCGCGCATCTTTCCTTTCAACGAAGCCAGTCGCGCGCTCTGTCGAAAACATGGCTTTCGTGAGGTCGGCCTGTACGAGAAACACGCGCGGCTCGATGGTCGTTGGCTGGACGTTGTGATCGTCGAGCGGCTGATCTCCGCGAACCTGAACGCCGTCAGTTCGTGACGCCTGAAGACTCCGCTATTCGTGCAGTGCGATGCTCGCGCCCACCCAGGTCTTGTCGACGTTGAAATCGACGCCCATCATTTTGCCCTGACTCATCCGGACTAGATTGTTCACGAGCGTAGGATCGCGATCCTGGTCCGGCCATACAAACATCATCCGGATCTCCGCCTTCGATTTGTGACCGTCGATCGTCGGCACAAACGCGGCGTACTCGACTTTCCTCTGCAAAATCCATTCGTGCGGACTTTGCAACCCGCCGATTTTTTCCCGCGTCGGCGCCATGTCCACACCATGGCCTGCGAATGAATAAAGCGGTTTCAACACGTAATCTTCGACCTTTTCGTCGGATGGAAATTCATCAACGAAAAACGTCGGCGATGTGTGTTCGGTTTTGAGAAACGGCAGGGAATGCTTGCTGATCCGGAAATACCAGTTCGGGTGACCGACCCACGTGACATCAAGATCATCCTGAAGACGAAACTGTAAATTCAGATCGTGTCGTTGACTCAGTTCATCGAAGATGACGCGATTATAAATTCGTTCGATGCGCACCTCCCGTCCGTCGCAATCGTAGAATAATTGCGGGCCGCGCTTCTTGATTTTGGTCACGCAAACCTGTCGAACGCCGAGGAACGTTTCGGTAGCGGCAAAATCAACGCGCGTTTTTTGTTTTTCCGGCTGGATCTCGAGCAACACCACACTCTCTAGTGGTGAATCTGCAATGATGGTGCGCCGCAGAAATTCGAGATACGCGTCATCTTTAATTCCACCAAATGAGGAGGTCCAATTGCGTGGAATGACCGGGTACGCTTTGCGAAAGCAATCCAACAGCACCAACTGAAACCCGAACAAACTGGGGAATGCCTGTAATTCGATTAAACGGGGGACCAACCGATCGCCTTCGGCACAAATTGCGAAATCGACGACATGAAAACTTGGGTGCGCGGATTCGTTAGGCACTTCCAAGTCCTTCGGAACCGCCACCGCCGAATATTTGACAAATTCCGGCGTGCGCGTCGCGGCCACAATCTCATTCGCGGCGCGCGTGACTTCATCCGTGAACTCGCGCGTCAGGAAAATCGGTGTCTCGGAAATCCGGAAATCCGCCGGCCATTTCTCGGTTTCATTTACGCAGCGCACCAGCGCAGCATATTTCTCGGGCCGAAAAGCGGCGTTGAAAGCGGAGCGAAGATTCGGATCCACGAGACGGTCACGGCAGAGCTAAATCAAAAACTTCCCTCCCCGCATCACCTGTTGGCCGTTGAACCAGATGTCAAAATCCCGGCCAACGCAGTCGATGTGCGTTTTGGATGTCCAGTTTGCGCCGGTGTGTTCAGCGTAGGGATGACCAAACGCGATATGAACTCCAGGAATCTTTTCATCCTGTAAAATGTGTCCGATGACGTGCGTGCACGCCATATTAGTGCCGATCGCAAATTCGCCGACGCGGTCACTGTTTTCGTCCGTGTTCGTGTAGGCCCGAAATTCGTCGCGTAAATCCTTGTTTTCGGAATGTAGCGCCCGGATACGGTTATTTTCGACCTCAATCGTGAGTGGATTCGACTGCAGATCGCCAAACCGTTCGCACAAATAATCACCGACCACGCCATCCACCACAAACACGCCGTTGGTGTTCATGGGCGTAGTAAAAATTTCGCCCCCAGGCAAATTACCCCATTTGTCACGTGCAATGATGCCGCTGGTTTTCAACCACTTGAGTTTCGGCGAAAGCTCCGCCACGAACTCGGTGCCGTGAGGCGTTTTGCAGGTGATGCGATCGACCTGACGCGCATGTTCGACCAAACGCTGACTTAGCTCGTCGACTGCGCAAAAGTCGGCGCGCATGCCTTCGAGCATAATCTGGCGATTGATGTTCACCATGTGCGCATGCCGGATGTGGTGACGATTTACGACGGAAGTCATTTCCGTTCGGGAACCCAGTTCGCGCGGCTGCGTCTGCGCGGCAAAGATTGAGACCTGTGACAACGCGAGATCATCGAGAATGATTTCTGGCATGTGTTTGAGAGGCCGCTGCGCATGATGCTCGAGCACGAAGAGGCTGTAATCGGACCCGACGCGCTCGACCTCTCTTTGCAGTGCCGCGGCAATCTGCCGCGTGGCAGTGTCGGTGATAATGGTGATCCGCTCCTCCGGCTTCAATCGAAGACATACCTCGACCGCGTTGCGAGCGCCCGGGACCAATTCCGGGTCTATTGGATGGAAATAAGCGCGATCAGGCATGATTGAAAGTGGAGAGAATTACTCGGAAACTCATCGCAGGCAAACTGTGCGCTTCGCTGGTTGGCGTGATTCTCGAGAAAAGTCCCATTATTCGCTAGTTTCCCTGGGAGAAATGTCCAGACCTTCGTAAGTTTCGCTCACAATGTGATCGACGACGGCCTGGAAATCGTGAGTGTGTTCCCACACCATCAGTTGCCGGTCCGCGCCGGCGCCTTCGCGCATGATGCGCTGGATGTGCTCGATCTCGCGCTCGTTGCCGAGCTCTTCCACTTCTTTGGCGACTAACTCAGCATTTCATGTAGCAATTCGCGCTCGTCGACTTCGCATTTGCGGCCAAAATCGATCAGCTTGCCGTCGAGTCCGTAGCGCGCGGCTCGCCAGCGGTTTTCGTCGATCAAGCGCCGGGGATAGTTTCGAAACGTAATGTTCTGCTTACGCAGCTTGTGCAGCTTGACCACGATTGCCTGCATTAGCGCGGCTAGCGTCGCTCCAGCAAGACCACGCCCTGGCGCCTGTCTGGCAGCTCGATCTTTTCGACAGGAAGAGATTCACCCGTCAGTGTGGCTTGAATGATGAACAGATCTTTGGCGGAAAACAGGCGCACGTCGGCGGGAATCATGTCGCCTGCTGACAACTGGACGATGTCCCCTGGGA
>DASXHS010000162.1:0-4904 GCA_036488345.1 Candidatus Udaeobacter sp. | reverse complement strand
GAATTCAGTAAACGCCTCGTTCCGCATCTGCGCGATGCCCTGAACATGTAGAAACCGAATCGCGGTTGCGATTTTACGCGAAGGCTAAAAAGAATACCTACGCGTTGATTGCGGTTTCGATGCCTGGCCCGATGCCGCTGTTACAGGAAGTCGCAAAGACCTTTTCGGCACATCGCCAGAATACTTTTGACGAACCAATTATCGGATTCGATCTATCGCGCGTTTCACCGAACGAATTGTATAAACTTGAATCGGCGTTTGGGCCGCATGGTTAATCAACTAAGCGCAGCCAAAAGTTTGTCACCGATCGGACTACCAAGCCCACTGCATGCATCCCAACCCGGACCAGCATTATACATCCCAAGTTTCGCGTCGATGTCGTTATTGCCCTGAATAATGTCGCGAAATGCGCTGGGGGCTTTGTAGAGTAAATCGTGGCAAAACCCAACCGGTTTTTTGTTCTTTTTGGAGCGTGCCTGATTAACCAGTGCAAAGAGTCCCGCATACAGCGGCGCTACGGCGCTCGTCCCGCCGATCACTGCTCGCTTACCGCCGAGAACAATTTGGTAGCCGGTCTCGGGATCCGCTGTGCCCGACACATCCGGAACGCCACGGCCAACTTTGCGTTTTGGCGATTTCGGGATCGAGATGCCGCTTTGGTACGTCGGTTTGCGGAAATAATTACTAACGCCGCCGCCGCCAGAACCGCCCGTTACACCGTCATTCCAAACTGACTCGGTCAGGTCGCGGTTTGTCCGCAATCCGCCACACGAGATTGCCTTGTCATTTGATCCCGGAAAATCTGCGTGCGGTTTACCGTCACTTTGTTCGAGATCAGATGAGCCTGAGTCTCCCGCGGCTACAAAAACACTGACGTTATTCGCGGCAGCATCCTCGAGAGCAGCGCTCATCGCGTCGCGGTACTGCTGCGTGGAAAAATCTTCCGGGCCGCCCCAACTTATCGAAATGATCGAAGGCTTGTAGGTCGAGTCAAAGACAGCGGCATGTATCGCGTTCATGAATCCGCGGTCAGTATTGGGTGCGAAATAAACGACGATAGTGGCTTCCGGCGCAACAGCCCCGGCCACTTCGATGTCCAAGGCGACTTCACCATCTGCATCGGGATCCGGCCCTGGGACATTCGCACCGTCGAGAACACCGATAGGAACAATCGTCGGGGTGCTCTTTTTGATGCTCTTGAAATACGCATCCATGTCGGCGGTTGTATAGCCGGTGCCCGTCGGAGTACGCGTCTTACTGTCGAAATCATTTAGTTCAATGATTGCGATGCACTGACCTTTTCCAGTTAGTTTGCCGACTGGGAAGCCATACAGCCGCGCCAAATCAGGAACGGAAAAGCTTAAGTTTTTTTTTGTTGCTGACTGCGCTGCGCCGCGCTGCTTTGGCGGCCGAAAAAAACGCGAATGTGCGACCGCAGCCGGTCGGCTATCGAACCCGGTCCAGCTAAGCAAAACTTTTTGCAGCGACGCGGGAAGGCCGAGCGCGCCTTCCCGGGCGCGGTGGGTTATTCCACGTTGTTTGACCCAACGAAGAGTCCCGGGATCTATTCCGGCTGCGCGGTAGTCGCGCAGAGTTGCACCCACCTGAATAAGGCGTGTCTTGAGAGTTTTTTCAGGGGTGCTTCCTTCGACTACCGCGATGTGGTTTTGCGCCAGAAAGGCGTAGACCAAGTCCACGTCTTTCTGTGACGCGCCGCCGGTTTTCTGGCGGCGAAGAACAATGGTCGTTTTTATGAACTCGTTGTCCGGGATCGTGGGACCGGCCGGCGGAGCCGGCCTTTGGACGCGGCTCGCAGTAAACGTTTTGGATTTAGCTTTCGCCATAATATTTTCGCACGTTGATTTACTTACTCTGCCGCGATGAGCGCCCAGCAGACGATGCTGCTACACACCGTGCTCCAGCGGCCAAAACCTTTATAAATCTGTGCGGCCAATTGCGCTTGGTCGCGCAACGTTCCTTCGGCCTTGATCTGCGGATCGGAGACGTTCCGGACTGCTATCCACCTCGGCGCGTTTGCTCCCATCTGCTCGGCCACTAAACCGAGAACAGCATCCCCCATCTCCGAGACGAGACCCAAGCCTTGCAGATGATAATGATCATCCGAAGTATCGAATCCAAAAAAGTCAGTCGTGACAACGGACGAAGCTAGCGCACTCGGCGCGGCAGTCATGATCTTTGGCCGGCGGGTATTAGCCGACGGTAATCGAGCCGCATTCGCCTTGAACAACTTCTTCGCGGTGGAGAAGAATTTCCGATTTGGCGCGACGGTCGAGTAGTGCGCGTCGTGAAAAGGTTGTTTCTTGAACTTCGCGGTACAGTCAAAGCGCACAATTGGCGCAACGATCACATCGCCCACTTCGAACTGCTTTCCAATTCCACCGGCAGTGCCCGTGGTGATAACGAGCTTCGGCTGCACTTCCAGAACGATCTGGCGCCACAAATCGATGTTCGGCAACTCGGGGCCGTCCTGCGACATATGCGAATCGGACTTGAATACGACTACACTCTTACCGTCGATTTTTGTCGTCCAATAAGTTCCGAGCCGCTTCAACTGCTGGGCGGGGCAGCCCGCGCGCATCCGTTTCGAGATCGTTGCGTAATTATGTGTGTAGGCCTTGTAGTCGTTGCGCGAATCCTTGCCGGGGGTGAAAACACGACTCAGCGCGTGCCCTTCGTCGACCGTCCATGTCACTACCAGAACGTCCGCAGTGGGAAGTTTGCCGCCACTGCCCTTGCGCGGCGAACTGTCGGGCTTTGGTTCCAAGCCTTTCGGCCATGGGATATCGTTGAAGCGGGATAGCCCCGTCGCGGTCGTGAAGGCAAGAAACGCCAAGCCTTCGGGCGCTTCGGAGTCAAAGTCGATAATCTCGCGCGCCAGATCCTCTGTTGAGGCCGTAGGTTTCGCCGCAGCGGCGACCGCGAAAGTCGACCGAGGCGCAGGCCGTGCAATTGGGTCGAAGCCAAGGTTCCGATGCACCCACTGACGATCAGCGATCATCGTTAATTCTTTCGAGCGGACTGCCGCGTTGAACGTTAATTGAAAATTTCAGAATTGCTATCGCACTGTGAGGCAGCCATGCCGGCTGCGTCAGCGCGAATGTAGCGTGCAAGCAAGCAAGCTACTACAGGATCCGTACGCGATTCGCTTTTGAAAATGACCGGTGCGCCCGGAATTTATTACTCTGATTTCCCCGATCTCTCGGGGTTTAGCTGTCCCGAATGGTCGCATTTGTCTGCGGGCGATTCGGTGGAATTCAGTAAACGCCTCGTTCCGCATCTGCGCGATGCATTGAACATGTAAGCACCGATTGCGTCCTCGATTTACGCGAACGCTAAAAAGAATATCATCTGTTTAGTTCGACCCGAAGAACTGAACGAGGGAGCCAATGTCCGCATTCAAAAGCAATTTCTTCGGAAAAGCGTTGACGCGTTTCGGCGAGTTTAACTAGAAGAGCAGTCGCCCAAACCTGTGATTTGCACATCCCAAAGAAATCCAATTTCACCCGAGCGCACCCCGTAATGAAAAAATCCAATCCCATTATTAAGGCGCAAATTCTACGATGTGTGTTTTACCTGTTTCTGCTCCTGGAAATTTGCGCGATTCCATTCGCACTGGCGCAACGCAGCTTCGATGGTCGAACGACATCGGCGGCGTCACCCAAGCAGAGCCAAAGAACCCTCACCTTCGTGGACCGGGTGGCTTATCAGCGCGCAATTGAAGATGTTTACTGGCGGCACCGGATTTGGCCGAAAGAAAATGCGAAGCCCAAGCCGTCGCTCGATGAGGTGATGTCGGCCGCGCAGATTGAAAAGAAGGTGGAAGATTATCTCCGCGACTCGCAGGCGCTGGAAGTTTACTCGCAGAGGCCCATCGCTCCCGAGCAGTTGCAAGCCGAGGTGGAACGGATGGCCCGGAACACAAAACAGCCGGAAGTCCTGCAAGAACTGTTTGAGGCCGTCGGAAACGATTCCTCTGTGATTGCTGAGTGCCTGGCCAGGCCAGTATTAACCGAACGCTTGGTCGCCGGTTTATCCGCCTACGACAAAAGCCAGCGCTTTGCCTCGCTACGAGCCCAAGCCGCGGTCAGCAAATTTAGCATCACAACGTTAGACACAGCTACTTATCTTCTTCCGAAAATTTCCAATCCTGATGCGTGCACCGATAACATCTGGACAGCGACCAGCAGTGCTAATGCGCCGAGTGTGCGATTCAGGCACACAGCAGTTTGGACTGGGAGTGAGATGATTGTCTGGGGCGGAACTCCTGATGGCATCAACGCTTTGAACACTGGCGGGAGATACAATCCCAGCACGGATAGCTGGACAGCGACCAGCACCACAAATGCGCCCGTTGCGCGATTCTTCCACACGGCAGTATGGACCGGGAGTGAGATGATCGTCTGGGGCGGAGCTCCTGATAGCCTCAACTATTTGAACACTGGCGGGCGATACAATCCCAGCACGGATAGTTGGACAGCGACCAGCACCACAAATGCGCCCATTGCACGCAAATTCCATACGGCAGTTTGGACTGGCAGTGAAATGATCGTCTGGGGCGGAACCAACGGAAGCCCTTTGAACACTGGCGGGAGGTACAATCCCAGCGCTGACGCCTGGACAGCGACCAGCACCACTAATGTGCCCGATGCGCGAGACTCACACACGGCAGATTGGACCGGCAACGAGATGATCGTTTGGGGCGGAACGGACGGAAGCCCTTTGAGCACTGGCGGGAGATACAATCCCAGCACCAATAGCTGGACAGCCACCAGCATCACCAATGCGCCCGTTGCGCGATTCCTTCACACGGCAGTTTGGACTGGAAGTGAGATGATTCTCTGGGGCGGAACTCCCGATGGCATTAACGTTTTTAACACTGGGGG
>DASXHS010000139.1:0-3596 GCA_036488345.1 Candidatus Udaeobacter sp. | reverse complement strand
TCTGGTTCGTCAGCTTCATGAACTCGTCGAAATTAAGTGGGCGATTGTCGAGCGCGCTCGGCAGGCGAAACCCGTAGTTTACAAGCACGGTTTTGCGCGAGCGATCACCTTCATACATGCCGCCGATTTGCGGAATGGTTGCGTGCGATTCGTCGATCACCACCAGCAAATCTTTCGGGAAAAAGTCGATGATCGTATAGGGTTTCGAGCCGGGCGGGCGTCCCGATAAATGGCGCGAATAATTCTCAATGCCGTTGCAGAAGCCCATTTCCTGCAACATTTCCAGATCGTATTCAGTGCGCATCCGCAGCCGTTGCGCTTCGAGAAGCTTATTTTGCGACTCGAGTTCGACGATGCGCTGCTCAAGTTCCTCCCGGATCGTGCGCAGGGCGCGATTGAGTTTATCCGCCGGAGTCACGAACTGTTTTGCCGGGAAAAATGTGATCACGCTCAGCGATTCGTGCGCGTGACCGGTCAATGGATCGAACCGCCTGATCGCATCAATCTCGTCGCCGAAAAACTCGAGCCGGATTCCTTCTTCATCAGCGCTTCCGGGATAAACCTCGACCACGTCGCCGCGAACACGGAAGCGGCCGCGTGCGAAATTAACGTCGTTGCGTTCATACAGCATGTCGATCAAACGCCCCAGCACGGCTTCCCGCGAAATGTGCTGTCCCTGTTTCACAGTCAGCAGCATCTGTAGATAATCTTCCGGCGAGGTAATGCCGTAGATGCACGAGACACTTGCGACCACGATGGTGTCGCGGCGTGATAGCAGCGCGCTTGTCGCCGCAAGACGCAACCGCTCGATCTCCTCATTGATGGAAGAATCCTTCTCGATGTAAGTGTCGGAGCGGGGGATGTAAGCTTCCGGCTGGAAGTAATCGAAGTAGCTAACGAAATATTCGACTGCGTTGCGGGGAAAAAATTGTTTGAACTCGGAGTAAAGCTGCGCCGCAAGCGTCTTGTTATGTGAAATGACGAGTGTCGGCCGATTCAGCTCCTGGATCACGTTTGCGACAGTGAAAGTCTTACCCGAGCCAGTGACGCCCAGCAGTGTCTGATGGCGATTTCCAGCCTCGACGGACTTAATCAACTTGGCGATTGCCTGTCCCTGGTCGCCGCGCGGTTTGTAGTTCGATTCGAGCTGAAACGGCATTTGATAATCTAGCACAAGATTGACAGCGAAATGTCGAATCGCATCGGCAAACCTTGGCTCGTTCTTGCAGTGCAGCCCAAGATCGACAATAAGCGGGAGTGATGAATCCAACACGATTCTTCGCCGAGTTAAAGCGGCGCAATGTTTATCGCGCGGCGGTCCTTTACGGAATGGGAGCCTGGCTGCTGGCGCAGATCGCAACGCAAATTTTTCCCTTCTTCAATGTCCCCAATTCGGCGGTGCGCTTTGTCATCATCGCGCTCGTGCTCGGCTTCCCGATCGCGATGGCGCTCTCATGGATATACGAGTTCACGCCGGAAGGCATCGTTCGCACCGAAGACGTCGATCCTGTCGCGCAGCGGCAGTTTGGGCGCAAAGTCGACTTTGTCATCATTGGCGTGCTGCTCCTGGTGATCGCGATGTTGGTTTACCAACGTTTGCCGTTTCGCGGCGAGGGCGGAGAAGCGATTCCGGAAAAAAGCATCGCGGTTTTGCCTTTTGCAAATCTCAGCGACGATAAGGCGAACGCGTTTTTCGCCGACGGTGTCCAGGATGACGTCCTCACCAGTCTCGCCGGGATCAAAGACCTGCGCGTGATTAGCCGTTCATCGGTGATGCAATTCCGGGACATCGGCGCGCGAAATTTGCGTGACATAGCGAAGATGCTTGGAGTCGCGAATGTACTGGAGGGCAGCGTCCGCCGGGAAGGGGACCGAGTCGTCGTTAACGTGCAACTAATCGACGCGCGAAATGACCGCCATATTTGGGCAAATCGTTACGACAGGAGACTGACGGACGCTCTTGGATTGCAGGGAGAATTGGCCAGCGAAATCGCAGATGCTCTCCAGGCGAACTTGAGCGCGGACGAAAAAGCGCGAGTCGCAATCAAGCCAACGCAAAACGCGGATGCATACGTCTTTTATTTGCGTGCAAATCAAATCTCGCGGAATCCCGATACGCTTCTGCAGGATTACAAGACCGCGGAGCAACTTTACCTGCAGGCAATCGCGCTCGACCCCGATTTTGCGCTTGCTCACGCGCGACTGGCCTCGGTTCGCGCAGAGATTTTCCATTATTATGAACCCACCGATGCCTGGAGAGCAAAAGCCCGCGAGGAGGCCGAAACTGCTCTGCGGCTGCAGCCAAATCTTGCAGAAGCGCATTTTGCGCTGGGCCAGTGCATTTATTGGATGGACCAGGATTATGATCGCGCGCTCGAACAATTCGAGATCGCTTCTCGTTTATCGCCGAGCAACGGAGATGTTGGCCGGTTGATCGCAGCGATCAAACGCCGGCAGGGAAAATGGCAGGAATCGCTAAAAGAATACGAGAAAGTTGCGCGTCTTGATCCGCAGAATGCCAATACGATCCGCGAACTGCTCTATACGAATACGGCCATGCGTCGTTGGGCGGAAGCTGCACGCTGGGCGGAGAAGATGCGCGCGATGGCGCCAGCATCACTCGTCGCGAAGATTCAAAGCGGCTATGTCAATTTCTGGTGGAAGGGAGACACTCAACTGCTGAAGTCACTCGTCGATGAAGTCCCTGCCGGTGTCGATCCAGATGGCGGCGTCACTGCATCTCGATGGGATGTCGCCATGCTGCGGCGCGACCATTCCGCGGCCAAAAAGGTTCTCGAGACTTCCTCAGCTAATGAGCTCTCTTATACGAATGCGGGAACGACCCCGAAGATCTTTTTCGAAGGCTGCACTTACCTCGCCCAAGGGGACAACGTAAATGCTCAGAAGGCGTTCGAACAGGCAAGACCCGTTTTCGAGGCTTCAGTAAAAGAAGCGCCGATGAGCGCCGATCGCCACGCGACTCTCGGTTGGCTGTACGCATTTATGGGCCGAAGAGACGATGCCATCCAAGAAGGACGACGCGCGGTCGAACTCAAACCAGAATCGAAAGATGCCGTCGACGGTGCAGTTATGAATGGTTACCTTGCTTTGATTTATGCATGGGTCGGTGAAAACGATCTTGCCATTCCTTTGATCGAACATCTGCTAAAAATCCCGGGGGCGGTGGATAGCGTCGATTACAGCATCACCATTAACGACCTGAAATATCGCTGGGAATGGGACCCTCTGCGTCACGACCCGCGTTTCCAAAAGTTAATTTCGTCCCCGTGACGGGAGCGAGCCCGTAATGGGCAGATAATTTCTAAGGGATCGGGTTGAGGTTGGCGTGGCAAATCCATTGCCAGTCGGCTGTTCCTTTTTTCCAGACACTCAAGCGCGGAGTCGGCTTTGTCGGTAATCGCTCGAGATCGATCGCCTCCTGCACCGAAATCATATAGGTAACCACAACGTTGTCTCCGCTCATGGTCGATTTGGAATCGTTAAACTCTATCTGGCCAACGTTCAGGTTTTTAATCAAAGATAATTCGTTGGCTCGGTCGCGCGCTCCATCGGGATGAACGGACTGAAAACCGTCA
>DASXHS010000134.1:0-5415 GCA_036488345.1 Candidatus Udaeobacter sp. | reverse complement strand
AGATTTCACACCCGACTTACCGCGCCGCCTACGCACCCTTTACGCCCAATGAATCCGAACAACGCTTGAGACCTCTGTATTACCGCGGCTGCTGGCACAGAGTTAGCCGTCTCTTCCTCTTCTGGTACTATCAATACCCACGCAGTTAACCTGTGCACCTTGTTCCCAAATGACAGGAGTTTACAATCCGAAGACCTTCATCCTCCACGCGGCGTCGCTCGATCAGGGTTTCCCCCATTGTCAAAAATTCTCGACTGCTGCCACCCGTAGGTGTCTGGGCCGTGTCTCAGTCCCAGTGTGGCTGGTCGTCCTCTCAGACCAGCTACCCGTCAAAGCCTTGGTGAGCCGTTACCTCACCAACTAGCTGATAGGCCGCGGGCCCCACAAGAAGCGTCAGGTTGCCCCGACTTTAATTTTGAAAGGATGTCCTTTCTAATCACATGCGGTATTAATTCGCCTTTCGGCGAGCTATCCCCCACTTCATGGCAGGTTGCCCACGTGTTAAGCACCCGTTCGCCACTAAACTTTCCATCGTATTGCTACAACGGAAAGTCTCGTTCGACTTGCATGTCTTATCCACGCCGCCAGCGTTCGTTCTGAGCCAGAATCAAACTCTCCGTTAAAAACGAATCGGTTCCCGTGAGGGAGACCGAAAGTTTGAAGATCTGACTTTCACTGCCTGAACCTGTAGCCGCCAGCTTTTGGCCGGCCTCTTCCAAATCCAGGGTTTGTCCGATCTAAATCTTTGAATTCAAAGAAGATCGACAGATAACGCACAATTCAATGTTTGCTGACTTGGCTTCTATCCGTCCTCGAATTTGCCCAAAAACGCTTGGCCGCCATGGCTTTGGCGTCGGCAGCAAATCCGCGACCACACTGTCAAAGATCAACTAATCCTCCGGTACAAGGCAAAAACCGACCTCGTCAGTAAGTCTGACCAAAGATCGGCTCGACTCTGAGCCTAGAAGAACACCAGCCGTGCATTCGACTGGTCCGCTTATCGCAGGACGAGCAAAGTAACTCACTCTGAGTTCTCGTCAACAAAAATCCAAAATTTCTCTCCGTCCCGCGAAACAGCTGCCAGCCTATTGTTTCCGCTGCCAGCTGAAATAAACTTTTTTGCACGATTCTGCCGACGACATACACCGGTTTTATCATCACCAGTTCAAAACAATTCGGCTTTCAGAGTCGTTTCTTATTCGATCCAACTCCATTTCGTTGTCACATTTTTCTCATCACGTATTTCAAATTTCGAGCGGGTGGATGATCTCCGTATGTCCGTGTCGCCGTTCCTACTTTGATCGCGCCAATTTTTTCCATGGCTCTTTGGGAACGAACATTGTCTTCTCCGACGAAGAACACAACGCTCTCAACAAACCGGAATGCGTGATTCAGTAATAATCGTTTCATTTCCGCGTTGTATCGCCCGCCCCAATATCTTCTTGCGAGAAATGTCCATCCAATTTCGATTTCCGATTTCTTCGGATCAAAACCGTAGAACCGTGTAGACCCAATAATTCGTTGGGTCTTCCGATCGATGATTACGAACGCGCCGCCGGAATCCAGTGCTTCTTTAAAGAAAACTCTGAACACATCTTCCTTGTAACGATCCCGCTCAGGATGCTGCTCCCAGATTAGCGGATCGGACGCGACCGCAAACAGCTCGTCCCAATCGTTAGGCTTTAGTGGGCGCAACTCGATCAGTTTGCCTCTTAAATGTGGTTGAAGATCGAACACAATCGCAACCGCAAATCGCCACGAATAACCACGAATTCAAATCTGGGGAGCGCACGCGGCTCGCGTGCTGACGAGGGCGGCCTCGCCATCGTGGACTTTTTAACTCATGTCGACCACTGGATTGCTCAGATTTGGAAACTTGATCGTTTTCCAAACCGCTCGCTGCTTACGTTTCATCGTGCGCGCCGATGAGCGCCACTTGGACAGCCGCGCACCTTCGGAAAAAGTTTTCGCACTTCTGACCTGGCGGCGTCGGCAAGAAGATCCTCCTGAAGACGTCGCCGGTCGCCGAATAAAAGATTCGAGGCGCGCTGATCAACAATGTGTCGCGCCAGCAGGTCGAGCGCGGCGTTGACGGCACAAAGACCTTCGCCGTAGACCAACCGATCTTCTCGTTCAGCGCAGTAGCCCTCGGGCTGGTGGAGAAGTTGGCCGAAGTACTGGCACGTTGCCTCTCGATATCTCGGCTGATGGGCGCCACAGATGACGACGTACAGGCCAGCCCAGCGCGTCTCGCCAAGATCGTTGCGCCACCGCGCGAGGAGCGCGTGCAATTGCTCGAGCTCGATGCACACGGCCAGTTGCGCAGTCTCAAGAGCGTGCGAAGCGAGGGCGCGGATGTGTTCATGGAGTCGCTCGAAGTCCACAACGCCTTCCTCGAGAACCCTGTCGACGAGCGTGCGTGCGCGGCACAACAACTCGGCGGCAGCCTTCGGGATCGTCATCGTTGATGTGGAGAACGCGCTGTTTGCTGCGGCCTGTGCGTCCCGAATCTGTGTGCGCTTTTCGTGAAGCTCGTTCGCAGTCAGCTCGGTGACGTGGCCGCTTCCGTTTGCCATGAGCGTGAGTTGGACGCCGAACGCGAGGTGGGCGAGCGCCTTGAGCTCGTGGTAACGGGCTGGTATGACCTGCTCGCGCTGTTCCCGGTCGCCGCAGAGGAGCGTCGCATCGTCGCCAATCACGACAACCACTGGGACACTTCCGCCGAGTTGTGCCAGAACTTGGTCGACAAGCCGCGTGTAAGTCACGTGGAAGCCGACGTTAATGGCCGCAAACGGACCGTTACGCGGCAGGAGTTCCCCCGCTTCGGCGAGCTTGCGCTGCGTGTATGGGTTGGGCAGCTTCATGAGGGCCTAACGACCCGGTAAACAATCATATCGGTCTGGCAGATTTTGAACTCGCTCGTCGCATGCCCTTGCGCCGTTGCGTTCTATGTCGCCGATCTCGCCAGCTGCATCCGCGGATTTCACAGTTAAATAGAAGTGCTGTTCGCGAATTCATGTCTGTAGCAATTGCGATCTGGTCGGGTACTGGTTTGGTCGAAAGACATTGCCATCTTGGAGTGTTTTAAGTCAAACTACGCTCCTGCACCAGGAAACAGAGCACAAGTTACCGTCGAATTCTCATTCGACGTTACTGTGGCGGCGAACCGTCGCTGTTGCCTGCCAAGATCAAACAGGTTCGCGGCGGTAGTGAGACTACGAATTAAGACTTGCTTTCCTTCCAGGTGGAACGCGTTGTCCTCAACGCCTTGGCGGAGGACGCGAGCAGTAGCCGCCTGATTTGATCGTTCTTCGGGGGATAAGGCATCGTCCGGCGCGGCAGCCAATCCATCCCTTCAAGAAATCCGCACCCTTACTCGTTAGGCTTCTTCTTCGGCACGGTTTGAAACGACGGAATTAATTCGTCGATGACAACCCAGGGCAATTTATCTTCGAGGAAAATCGTTTTTTGCGGCGCAAACGGCGCGGGATCGTCGAGCGACGCAAGCGTGAAATCAATCATGTCTGACTCTTTAGTGTCCTCAAAAAACAGATGCGTGCCGCAACACGCAGCAAATGAACGAATGCGATTCGCATAGGCGATTTGGCGCGGTTCACCTTTTGTCAGGACCATGTCTTTGCGGGGCACTGAGCCCCACTGCACATACGGTGCACCCGCGCTTCGACGGCAATCAATGCAATGACAATCGACCAACCCAATTGGCCGGCTCTTCAACACGTATCGTGTGCCACCGCAAAAACATCCACCAGTGATCTCCATAAAATTTGTTTAGCGCAGTCTAAACACAAATTGACACGAATGAACACGAATTTGGGTAGCCATGCGTCCGCGTGCTGGTTGCGGTGTCCCGGCCGGTTTAAGGAAGACATTAAGCCGATGGACAAAGCCAGTGAAGCTATCCTGGCACTTCAACCAGTGACGTTCCGATACAAAAAGGATTTTGATCAAACAGGAACAGCGCAATTTGGTTTGGTAGCCGAGGACGTTGACAAAGTGAATCCTGATTTGGTTGTGCGCGACAAAGAAGGAAAACCGTACAGCGTTCGTTACGATCAGGTGAACGCGATGTTGCTCAATGAGTTTCTCAAAGAACGCAAAAAGGTTGAAGATCAACAGGAAACAATTACGCAGCTAAAATCTGATGCGACAAAGCAGGAAGCCGCCTCTGTTGAATTGAAGTTAGTGGCCGCTCAGCAACAGAAAGCGATGGAGGTTCTGAGGACACAGCTCAAAGAACAGGCGGCGCAAATTCAAAGAGTGAGCGCACAGCTCGCCGTGCGTCCACCGGCAGCGCAAACGGTTTTGAACAAATAAATGGTATCAGGCTGCAACCGATGCCCGCCCCGGCAGGTAAACTGTGCAACGGCCAGGCTCCCATACCGGGAACTCACGAAGGTGTAGCCACGCCGGCCCTCCTCGTGAACACTTTCGGAGCTGTGCGGCGTCCCGTCGAGGCCGAGAAGCCACTACGCGCCTTTAGGGCATCGCACGCGAATACTCTTAGGGGGCTAACTCCCTTAACAAACCCGAAAGGTCTATGAAAATATCCAAATCCATTCCCGGTCTGGCGCTCGCGGCTGCCATGATGTGCAGTCCTCTGGCACAGACCTTTGGCGATGCGGCCAGTGACGAGCGCGAGTTGACGCAACTGATCAAGGACTTCAATGCGGCTCTCGTTAAGGCGGACACCGCTTTCCTCGATCGGGTTTTGGACAAGGACTTCGTCCATTACCGGCCGAAGGGGGACGTCGAGAACCGGGCGCAGTACCTTGAGAACCGCAAGACCGGCCACGTCCATTTCGACTCGCTTGTCGCGGACGACATCAAAGTCCGCTTCTACGGGGATGCGGCTATCGTAACCTATCGCTCCACCGCCAAAGGAAAGGACCAACATGGAGCGATAGATGAGCAACGCCGCTGGACTCGCGTGTTCGCTCGCCGGGACGGGCGTTGGCAGCTCGTCCATTCCCAAGGCACAACGATCCAGAAGTCCTGAGCGGCCTGCCGAGTTTAAAGGATCAATCTTCCGCAGCCGGACCGCACCTCAAACGGAGCTTTCGAACCAGCCCGTCGCGCTGGCCACAGCAATCACTGATCCACGTTCGTTAGGCTACGGCGCGACAACAGCGGTAGCGTCTTCCCATTCGGCAGTCAGACGGGCAAGATCATGGGATACAGCGGAGAGATCGCGATTGATCGCGACCGCGCGGCCGCTCGGGGTGTAAGCCGCCGGATCTTCCAGCGCTGCTGCCAGTTCTTTCTGTTGTGCTTCCAGTTCCGCGATTTTCATCTCGAGGTCGTGCAGGCGCTTTTCTTTTTCGCGCCGCGCTTTGGCAATCGCATTGCGCGTTTCGGCTTCCAACCGCTTCTGTGCTTTCTGCTCGCGTAATCCGG
>DASXHS010000079.1:0-66648 GCA_036488345.1 Candidatus Udaeobacter sp. | reverse complement strand
CGGATCAGCAAAGGCGTGGCTGCCGCCCGCACCGGGATGTCCGAAGGATGTGGCGGATGGTCCGAACATCCTGCGCGCCGCATCTCGTGAGTCTTTCATGAACCCGGCCGAGAATGCAGTTGGGATTTGGAAAACACGGTCGATGCCGTCTGATAATGTAGCGGTCATCTGTTCGATCGTTTTTGGAGAAAAGAAAGTCTGCCCGTTAAATTCTCCGCCGTTGGCGAGCATGGAATAAAATTTTCCAAGCGCCGAAGCGCTCCCGATCCCGCCGAAGGAAACATTCGGCTGCGTCCGGATGTGCGGATCATTCATCTTGCTGATTACATTCAAGCCATAAGGCGAGGTAAACGTCTTTCTCGCCAACGTACCGGGTGTAACAAGATCGCGATAGAACTCTGCCGGCTCCGGCGGCTTGCCGCTTTTGGCAGCGTAAATCGTGGCCACTCGCGCATTCTCCTTTTCCGGCAAGCCGATCCAGAAATCGAGTTCGAGCGGCCGGGCAAAATTTTCCTGCCAATAATCCGACAGGGTTGTTCCAGTGATACGCCGAATGAGTTCGTCGAGGAGAAATCCAAACGTCCGCGCGTGATAACCATGCCCAGTTCCCGGTAACCACAAAGGCGCTTGCGTTTCCAACGCCCGAATCACTCCGTCGTAATCGAGCACTTCAACGCGTTGATCCAAGGCGCAAAGCCCCGCCTGATGCGAAAGCAATTGTTCGAAGGCGATCTTATCCTTTTCTGTCTGCCCAAATTCGGGCCAGAATTCCGCGACGGTTCGGTTGGGCTCAATCTTCTGTTGTTGCAACGCATGCAATACACACGCGCTGCCAATTCCTTTCGTTGCGGACCAGACGAGCACGACCGTGTCGGCCGTCCACGGTTTCTCGCGACCGGCATCGAAAAATCCACCGCAAAGATCAATAATTGGTTTGCTGTTTTGCCAAACTGAAACCGCAGCGCCTAATTCGCCGAATCTTTCAAAGTTCTCATCGAACAGCGGTTTCAATCGCTGAATAACTTGGCC
Source organism: Candidatus Udaeobacter sp. (assembly GCA_036488345.1). Lineage (GTDB taxonomy): Bacteria > Verrucomicrobiota > Verrucomicrobiia > Chthoniobacterales > UBA10450 > Udaeobacter. The sequence goes on along the minus strand of DASXHS010000079.1, from coordinate 65,619 downwards.
GGCGTCTAGGTGCATTTGAGCGAGTTCGTAATTTTGTAGGGAGTTTCGATGAAACGCCCAATGGCGTCTGACACAGACGCCCTACAACAAGAGCTCTTCTAATTCGCTAAGCCGGCGTTCGAATAGTTGAAGCGTACTTTCGATAGGCACGGGTGTTGTCATGTCCACGCCAGCCGTTTTTAATGTCTGGAGCGGGAATTTGGAGCCGCCTGAACGCAAAAACTTCAGATAAGCCTCGACAGTTCCCGGCTGGCCGGAAAGCACGCGTTGCGACAGCGTCACAGCGGCAGAGATACCAGTCGCGTATTTGTAAACGTAGAACGCATGATAGAAATGCGGGATTCGGAGACATTCCAGATCAAGCTCGGGATCGAGGACGAAATTTTCGGCGAAATACTCTTCAAGCAGCTTGTGATATTCCGATTTGAAAACGTCGAGTGTCAGCGCATCGCCGCTTTCCTCGATGGCGTGAATGGTTCTTTCGAATTCGGCAAACATGGTCTGTCGGAAGAGCGTGCCGCGCAGATCATCGATTTCGCGGTTGATGATGTAAGCGCGCATCTTCGGATCGTTCGTAGTCTGAAGCAGATGATGCGTCAGCAATTCCTCATTGAACGTCGACGCGACCTCCGCGAGAAAGATCGGATACTCGTAGTCCTGAAAGAGCTGCGAAGTTTGCGAGAACCAACTGTGCATTGAATGCCCTGCCTCGTGGGCAAGCGTGTACGCATCTGCGAATACGTCCTGCTTGTAGTTCATAAGGATATAAGGCGGCGCGGTGTAACTGCTGGACGAAAATGCGCCGCTGCGTTTGCCTTTATTTTCGTAACGATCGCACCAGCGTCTCGAGCGCAGACCTTCCGCCAGCACCTGGACGTATTCCTCTCCCAGTGGAGCGAGCGCAGCCAAAACCATTTCGACCGCTTCGTCGAATGTGAATCTAGTCTGAATCTCCGGAACGAGCGGAACGTACGTGTCGTAATGATGCAACTCGCTCAAACCAAGGACACGGCGGCGAAAATCGAAGTATCGAAACAGCGGTTTTAGATTCGCGCGGACAGATTGAATCAGGCCGTCATACACGGCGATCGGCACATCATCTGGAAATAGCGCCGCTTCGAGCGCAGATGGATAATGCCGTGCTCTGGCGTGAAACACATCCCCCTTCACCGAGTAGCCAAGAGATGCGGCGAGCGTGTACTGATGGTCGCGAAACTCGGCGTAGAATTGATGAAAAGCGCGTTTGCGCAATTCAGGGTCGCGCTTGACCAGAAATGAGCTGAACGAGCTTTGGCTCAGCGGTCGCTCGCGTCCGGTCTCGTCGACGAGCACGCCGAATTTCATGTCCACGTCGGTGAGCTGGGAAAATGTGTCGTCGTAGCCGCTCAGCGCGACGTTGCTTAGCGCGAGCAGACGTTCCTCGGGCACTGAAAGCACATGCGATCTCATACGTCGGATTTTGTGCAGCTTGATCCGCCAATCTTTCAGTGCCGGGTCGGCAAGAAATTTTCCGAATCGTTCATCGTCGATCGCCAAAATTTCCGGCACCACAAACGCCGCCGTCTCGCTGATTCTGGTAAGTAGATTCTGGACTTGACCGATGCGGGCGAGGTAATCGTTATTCGTGCTGTCCTCCGCCGCTTGCAGCGACGCGTAGTGATAAACGCGTTCCATCTTCTGCTCGAGCGCCTTCTCAAACTCGAGAAGGCCACCCAAGGTCTCGGCTGATTCCCCCACTCTGTCTTTCCATTGTTCAAGCTTTGGATACTCACCCTGCAGCCATGCGAAATCCTCCTGCCATTTATTCACGTCAGCGAACAGATGCGTCAGGTCCCATTTGTCGGCCTCGGGAGTGTCAGCGCGGGTTGGAATTCCAGAAGACATTCGGAAAAAGATGAATCAGGAAACCAGGAAACCAAGAAAAGAGTAAATAACTCTCCATTGATAATTCATGGACTCCTGGCTTCGAGATTAATCCAGTAGACGGATTGCAGGGTGCCGCGCAATCAATTTGAGCGCGCCCTCGGTGAGTGCTTTGCCGGGTAGGATTTTGTGCCAGGGCGACGCGCCGGAAGGATGCGGCAACGGAATCAGGTCGAAGCGGTGGCCCCCATGCACTACTCGAAATTTGTGGCCAATTACGTGTTCCAATTTTGCGCAGTCGATGAATTGCACGATCGCCAGTCGGCCGACGGGAATGATGAGACGCGGCTGCAAGATCCGAATTTCATCATCCATCCACATCGCACAGTTGCGAATCTCGTCTGGTGCAGGGACGCGGTCGGTGCCGCCAGAATTCTTGCCTGGGAAACAGCGGCAAACGGCGGCGAAATAAATCTTCGATCGGACGGCTGCTTCGTCCATTCCGCAAAATTGTTCGAACCAACGGAAGAGCGTTTTGCCGGCAGTGTGCGCAAACGGTCGTTTCAATATCGGTTCCCGCGGACCGGGCGCCTGACCGATGATCATTACATCGCTCACGATCGCGCCGCCTGACACTGGCGTGGATTGCATGCGTGGACAGCGGCGGCATCTCAGTAGGCGCGCGACGTGACGGGTCAACTCAATTTGCTTCGCCTGCTTCACGGCAGAATCTCACACGAAGAACACAAAGGAACATCGACAAGATTTTACTCCGTGACCTTTGTGAACCGTTGTGACCGTTGTGTGAAATCAACGCCGGAAAATTGAGAAGAGCGAAAAAAGCAAACTCAAGACAATGCTCAGAACGATGCAGGTAACGATCGGAAAATAAAACGAGGAATGCTCGCGCTCGATCCGAATGTCGCCAGGAAGTCGGCCCAGCCATTTTGGCGCGAAACCGCTCCACAATACCAATCCAACTAGTGAGGCGACGACGCCGATGATCAAGATGAACTTTCCAAGTTCGCGCACTATTCAAAGAGTTGCGCGAATGAAGCGGAGGCACAAGCTTGGGAATAGATGCCAGTACAGTTTCGAGATTATTATGAAACACTCGGGGTGCCAAAAACGGCGAGCGAGGACGAGATTCGCAGCGCTTTCCGAAAGCTGGCGCGTAAGTATCACCCGGATGTGGCCAAGGATAAAAAGGCAGCCGAAGAAAAATTTAAGGAGATCAACGAAGCGTACGAAGTTCTGAGCGATGCTGAAAAGCGGAAGAAGTACGATCAGCTCGGCGCGGATTGGAATCGGCCGGGCGGTTTTCAGCCACCGCCGCAGTGGCAAGGGCCGCAGCAGCCCGGCGGCGGATTTCACCAATGGGGCGGCGATGGCGGCGGTGGAGTTGAGTTCGAGTTCGGCGGAACTGGGTTCAGCGATTTCTTCGAAGCGTTTTTTGGCGGCGGGCGCGGTCGCTCGGCATTCGGCGGATTCGGCGGACGCGCTGCGACAGCCGAGCGCGGCGCCGACGTGGAAGCGGATATTATGGTCACACTCGAGGAAGCGCTGCACGGTTCCACAAGGACCGTGTCACTACGGCGAGCTGGGTCGGACAAAGTGGAGCAGTATCAGGTCAAAATTCCCCGCGGTGTCCGCGAAGGTCAGCGAATCCGCTTACGTGGTCAGGGGGAAGCCGGCGCCGGTGGAGGAAAAAGCGGCGATCTTTTTCTTCGGGTGCGATTGGCCAAGCATCCGGATTTTTCAGTCGAAGGCAGTGATTTGATTCACGAAGAAAGAATCGAGCCGTGGCAGGTGGTGCTCGGCGGCGAGTTGCTCGTGCCAACTCTCGAAGGAAAAGTACGACTGAAAGTTCCGCCAGGCACCCAAGGCGGACAGCGTTTTCGTTTGCGCGAACGCGGCCTGCCTGGAGTCTCGGGCAAACGCGGCGATCTCTACGTTGTCGTTCAGATCAACATCCCGAAAAAGCTGACTGACCGCGAACGTGAGCTCTGGAGCGAGCTGGCGAAATTGCACGGAGCGTGATCCGTTGAAGCGTGAAAGTGGGCGGTAGGGCGGGCAGTCCTCTGCACGCCGTCAGGGCGCGGGATTTCGGCGCGCACAGGAGTGACGCGCCCTACCATTTCGTGGGAATTCGTGTAATTCGTGTCTGATGAAAATTTCCCTGGGCTCAGATCACGCCGGTTTCCGTTACAAGGAAAAGGTAAAAGAATTGCTCGGTTCGCTCGGCCATGAAGTACATGACTGTGGCACGTTCAGCGAGGAACCCGTGGATTATCCGCTTTTCATTCGTCCTGCAGCAGAAGCAGTAGCGTGCGGCGAGTGCGATCGCGGCATTGTCTTCGGCGGTTCAGGCAATGGTGAAGCGATGGTTGCGAACAAGGTGCACGGCGTGCGTTGTGCGCTTTGTTGGAACGAAGAGTCGGCACAGCTCTCGCGGCATCACAATGATGCGAACGTGCTCTCAATGGGTGAACGTCTGATTGCCGAAGACCTGGCGCTAAAAATTGTGCGGATTTGGCTTGAGACGGCTTTCGATGGCGGCCGGCATGAACGACGCGTCGAAATGTTAAATGCGATGTGAGGTCAAATCCGAAATCCGAATGCCGAAGCTCGAAAGAATGACGAGTGACTTATTGATGAACGGTCGCACGCTTACTTTTCATCATTCGAGCCTCATGCTTCCTTCGTCATTCTACATTCGTGCTTTGTCATTTTCATCAGTTTAAAGCAATCGATCGACGCAAACGGCGATTAAAAACACCGCGCTGACAAAGGCATTGCTCTGGAAAAACGCGCGATTGATTCCGGCCAGATCGCGTTTTTCGGTTTTGTGCTCGTAAACAAGCGCCGCCGCGATCAGAGGCAGCGACCAGTAGTAGAGCATGCCGAGCTTCGCGATGAATCCAAAGGCGATGAGCGCGACAAACGTCAGCAGATGTAATAGCTGCGCGAGACGCAAGCTGCGCGTGATCCCGAGTTTCACCACCAGTGATCGAATTCCTTCGCGCCGGTCGAAATCATAGTCCTGGGTGGCATAGATCAGATCGAATCCCGCCACCCAGCAAATTACGCCGGTCGCGAGCACGATAGGTGCAACACCAATGTGTCCCGTCTGAGCGATCCAAGCGCCGACCGGAGCAATAGCAAGTGCCAGCCCTAGAAAAAAGTGTGTCGCGCTAGTGAACCGTTTCGTGACGGAATAGAAAAAAATCAAAGTCAGCGCTACGGGCGCGAGGATGCAGGTCAGCCGGTTAATTGCTGAGGCCGTTAGTAGAAACCCGGAAGAAGCGAGAATCAGTAAAACGACAGCCGACAATTTTGGAACGAGCAAGTGCCGTGAGGCCGTGCGCGGATTGCGTTGATCAAGCGACCAGTCAACGACCCTGTTGAAAAGCATGGCTGCCGTACGCGCGAATACCATGCAGACGATCACCAGGAAAAGAATTCTGGGCGATGGCCAGCCGTTTGCGGCTACGATCAGCGCAGCAAGAGCAAAGGGGAGCGCGAAAATCGTATGAGAAAAACGAATCAACCGAAGAAATCGGCCAATGGGTCCGGTCCCAAATGGTCTCATAATTCTCGCAGAGAGCTTTTAGTTCCGGAGAACAAACACTGCCAGCCTGTAGTTGCAGGCAACCCTGGTGATATTCTGAAAGCCGATAGCGTGCCGCTCAAAGAGTGCTTACTCGCCTGCGTGATGCGGCTCGTGTGTTTTCGGTTCGGCCGGTTTTTCAGCTGGCGTTTCCTTAGCCTCTAGCCACTCGGTGTGGAAGACGCCCGGCTTGTCAATGCGCTCGTAGGTGTGCGCACCAAAGAAATCGCGTTGCGCTTGCAGGAGATTCGCTGGAAGGCGAGCGGAGCGATAACTGTCGTAATACGCCAATGACGCAGAAAACGCGGGAACCGGTATGCCAAACTTGATAGCGGTCGAAACAACGAGGCGCCATTTCGGCTGCGCTTTTTTTATGGCCCGGGTGAAATATCGGTCGAGCAGAAGATTTTGCAGCGCAGGATTACGCCGATATGCCTCAACGATTCGATTGAGAAATTTGGCGCGTATGATACAGCCGCCCCGCCAGATCGTAGCGATATCGCTGAGGTTCAAGTTCCATTTGTACGTCGTGCTTCCGGAGCGAAGAAGTTCCATTCCCTGCGCGTACGAAATAATTTTTGACGCATAAAGCGCGTCACGCACGGCATCGACGAAACGATCGCGATTGCCTTTGAACGTTCGAGCTCGCGGTTGCGGCAGAATTTCGGACGCCGCAACGCGTTCTTCTTTTCGCGACGAAACCACGCGAGCTTCGACTGCGGCGTTGATTGTGGAAATGACGACGTTTTGGTTGATGGCAGCTTGAAGCGTCCAAATACCGGTTCCTTTTTGGCCCGCCTTGTCGAGGATGACGTCCACCAGCGGCTTGGCGGTTTCGGGATCGATTTTGCGAAAAATCTGCGATGTGATTTCGATCAAATAACTCTCGAGCTCGCCTTTGTTCCACTCTGCAAAAGTGTCTGCGAGCTGCGCCGCATCCATTCCCAGGATGTCCTTTAAAATAGCGTACGCTTCACAGATCAGTTGGATATCGCCGTACTCAATACCGTTATGCACCATCTTCACGTAATGACCGGCGCCGTCGGGTCCCATGTACCGACAGCATGGCTCGCCATCGACTTGGGCAGCGATTTTTCGGAAAATTGGCGCGATAATTTCCCACGACTCCCGCGAACCGCCTGGCATGAGCGACGGCCCCTTGAGCGCGCCTTCTTCGCCGCCCGATACGCCCATGCCTACGAAATGAATCCCTATGTTCTGCAATTCTTTTTCACGTCGCTGGGTATCGGTGAACAGAGAATTTCCGCCGTCGATGATGACATCGCCTTTCTCGAGAAGCGGCGCCAGTTGTCCGATTACCGAATCGACCGGCGGGCCCGCTTTCACCATCATCATGGCGACACGGGGTTTTTTCAGCGCTCCGACAAATTCCTCCAGCGTGCGGGTAGGCTGAATGTTTTTTTCCTTGCCGCGTTCAGCAATGAATTTTTCCGTGACCTCAGTGGTGCGATTGAATACTGCGACCGAAAAACCTTTGGATTCCATGTTCAGGACGAGATTTTCGCCCATGACACCGAGGCCAATCAGGCCAATATCACATTGATTCGTGTTCATTCTTGTATCTCCTTTCGTGGCTGCTCAACTTAGAAGAAGTTACTGTAGCGAGCAGTTTAAGCGCATGGCAAATGCCGTTTGTGAAATTTCAGTGACACACGAGCCGCTTGCGGCACGGGTGAGCAACATCTCCGGCGCTGGCGCGGTTGTTGATTTTTGGGGCGTAGTCCGACTACTTGAGGATAGCCGTGAAATCGACGGAATCGATTATGATGCGCATCGAGAAATGGCAGAGCACCAGTTGAAACGAATCGCCGAACTGGCCGCAGAGCGATTTCGTCTTAAGCTCGTCATCATTCATCATCGAATTGGATTTATCGCAGTAGGAGAACCATCGCTGTTTCTGCGAGTGGCGAGTTCGCATCGGAGCGAAGGCTTCCGGGCAAGCCAATGGATCGTAGACGAGTTGAAGAAAAAAGTGCCGATTTGGAAACGACCACGGTTTAAACCTGAGAGTTATCGCCACACCTCGCGCACGGAGGCGGCTACAGTATGAATTGGGCGAACCGACTGACTCTGAGCCGGCTCGCGTTGACGGTGCTTTTTGTTTTGTTGCTCAGTTCATCCTGGGACTACGCGCGCACCGCCGCGCTGGTCATTTTTTTGATCGCCGGTCTCACTGATTTCATCGATGGCGAAATCGCACGGCGTTACGGAGTCGTCACGAACTTCGGCAAATTAATGGATCCCCTCGTGGATAAAATCATGGTAGCGGCGGCGTTCATTTCGCTCGTTCCGCTGAAAGCGGTGCCAGCATGGGCGGCGACGACTGTTGTGGCGCGCGATTTTCTGATCACAGGTCTGCGGATGATGGCAAGCACTAAGGGGCGAATTCTGCCGGCAGAGAGCCTCGGCAAACAAAAAACGTCGTGGCAGATTGTTACTATTGTTTTCTTCCTCGCTCTCCTGTCGATCGCCGAACTTCATTACGTGAATGAGACGTCCACTTGGTGGCTGCGGGCATGGGACCAAGCCGGTCCCGTGTTGGTCTGGGTTACGGTTGCCTTGACCCTCTATTCGGGGATTGGTTACGCGTGGCGAAATCGCGAGTTGCTGGCGCCCGATCAGTAACGGCTGACGAGAATCGTAAACTGTCTGGGAGCGCCTGTTACGAAGCGACTGCGAGATGTTCTTCATCGTTCCAAAGATGCGACTCTGGCTTTCACTGCGCGAGTCGCTATCAACACAAAGTTGCGCTCGATCGGACAAATGACTGAATTTTTGATCGACACGAAAAACAAAAGGGTCCGCGCCCGAGTCGAGTTGCTGGGGGAAAAGGAACCGATCGAGGTCGAGATCTTGCGCTACAGTTTGAAAGAAAAAGGCGAGACGACTTACATCACCATTGAGGAGGCGACCTCATCGCGCGAATGGCTAACGGCTGCTCTGCGTGAATTCGTTGTCGGCCAGGATTTGCCCATCCCCACCAAAGCTGGCGCGGTCCTGAAATTATTAACGTGAAGGCTGTTGCGGGACGAACCGCACTAATGTTTAGATTTCTACGCTAGCGTGCTGTTGTTTCCCACGTCATGAACGCATCAAGCGTTCTTCGAGTCTTATCCGTCACCAGTTCGACTACGTGTGCATCATCGACCAAGCCGAGAAACGGGGTGCTGTCCGGAATCAAATCGAATGGGTCCACCAGATAGTTCAAGGCTGCAATGATCCACACGAGCGCGTCATCGGAAACTTGATCGTATTCCCCGCGATGGTAGGCGCGAATTAAACGCAGCATCGTTTGAAGGTAAGCCCAGTTCCGTTTGAACGGTTTTTTCGAAACGGCCGCGGCTTTCTTCACCGCACTATCGAAAAGCGCCTGTAAACTTTCAAGATCGCCAGCGCACGCTTTGGCATTCGTTAATGCTCTGGAAAATGCCTCGCTACGCAGAGCAGCTTCCTCAGAGCGGATACCGTCACGACGAGTAAGGTTCCGTCGACACGATTCCAAGGCTTCCATCAACTCGCGAGCGGACGCGGGGCGCTTCCCGGGATCAATGGCAAGCGTAGAACGCAACAGTTTTACCAGCGGTTCAGGAACTTTTCTGGCGATCAACTGCGCGACCGGCAGGCGATCGCGCGTCTTACGATCGCGAATGTCTTCTAATGTCTTGCCTGGGTGTGGTGCCAAACCGGTGAGCGCAAACCAGAGGGTGCCGCCGAGCGCATAGATGTCCGAGCGCGCGTCCACCGAACCGCCCCCAAATTGCTCAGGGCTGGCAAAAGTCGGTGTGCCGACGAATTCTCCGTGTGTAAGATCCATCTCACCACCGGCATCGGTAATCGCCTTGGCGAGGCCGAAATCGATGACTTTCACCTCCGAATCCCCGGTCAGCATGATGTTGCTCGGCTTCAGATCGCGATGAATGAGATCATGGGCTGCCGCGGCGACCAACGCCCGCGCAATCTGAATCGCAATTTTCAGAGCTTCCTTTGCGTTAAGTGGACCATCCCTACACACGCGCGCCGCTAACGTTTCGCCTTCGACCAATTCCATCGCGTAATAGCAGTGGGTGGCATCTGGCGAAGTACCAAACTGGAAGACAGCGGCTACATTCGGGTGGCGCAGGGCGGCCGCCGCGCGGGCCTCACGTAGAAAACGGTCACGCACAGCCTGTGAGCCCCGGGCTGCGGGAGGTACCTCGATTACTTTAAGAGCTACCTGGCGTCGCAAGACCCTATCTGCAGCAAGATATGTCACGCCAATTGCACCGTGACCGAGTTCGCAGCAAGAACCGTCTGAGCGTCGCTCAACTTCGAAATCGCCGAATGCTAAAACAGTGGATTTAGTTTCGATGGCTGTGTGGTCTAATCCCCTCCGCAACAGACAAGCCAGGCAGTCGCCTTTTGCGTTCAACGGTTTGCCGCAGATCGAGCAGACTCCGACGCCAGATGGCAGCGTTTTTCCCATGGGGCGCGTTCCTTAAATCTCCGTTAACACATGGAGCAACTCGCGCAACTCTTGGTCTACCTGCGTTTCGGAATCCACCGTTCGCCGCACCTCGGCACGCAAGGCTTCCCGGTAACGCGCCCGAAGACGGGTGACATGACTGCGCAGTGTCGACTCAGCTACCCCCAACCGATGCGCCAGTTCAGCATAAGATGGGGGCAGCTCCGATCCGCCGGCGACAAACATTCTTAGCTCGTTGAAAAGCTGCTCTTTGCCCTCACGTTTGTAATCTGCCAATAGCCGGTCCAACGCAGTGGCAACCAATGCGTCGGCCCAACTGCGATCGAAAAGCCGGTCTTCGTTGCTCATGCCACTATGAGTCTGGAAAAGCGACTCTGCCTCTTGCGCCTGCTCTTCGTGCAGCGGCAGAAAAATTTGTGCACCGCCGCGCTTAAGGGTCCGTTTTGTGTCGGCAACGTCCGCGAGAAAATTTTTCAGCGAGGCGAGCAGAAATGAACGGAACCTGCCTTTCTGTCGATCGGCGCGCGCGTAAATTTTATGCTCAAGCACATAGGCGAAGAAACTCTGCGTGAGATCCTGAGCGTCGTGCAGAGTGTGACCGCGACTGCGTACAAAACCGTATAGAGGCGCCCAATAGATTTGACAAAGCGCCGCCAGCGCCGCACCCGCCATCTCCGGTTCGGCCTGGCTTCTCCCTGCCGCGAGCACCACGCTCCAGTGAGTCGAAGGAAACACATCGCTGCGACCCCGCCCGTTCCCCGCGTGAATATTCACGTTAACGGACTTTTTCAAGATTGGAGAAGATAAGCCGCAGACGAAAGAAATCTAAATTTCCTGCAGCGGGCGCTCGGGAATCCCTTTGTAAAGGGAGAACCAATCGTGAGGTACAACCATCAACCAACAGGAGGTATAACGTGAAGAAACCAATTACTATCCTCGTCTGCTGCGCACTGCTGGCGCCGCTGGCATTCGCGCAACCAGAGTCGAAGGGTAAAGGGCAAGGACCAACTACCGCCGAAGAAATAACGGTAACTGGAACGATCGTCAAAATGACAAGTGAGGACGGCTCGGCGGCCAATTACCAGCCCGCCAGAACACTTGTTGTTCGCGAGGATCGTTTCAATACACCCGGCAGCTACGTCCTTAACGGGCGCGGCCACGTAGTAAACAAGAACGGCGATGTTATCCAAACCGCGATCAAACCCGGCACTCATGTGCGTATTTATTACGCAAACGCCGGCGATTCACGGATAGTTGATCGCGTCGTCGTTGATTGACACGCGTTCCTGGAATATCACCGATAAAAGCCGCAGGATTTCATGAATCTTGCGGCTTCGCGGCACCGGCCATCTGGCCCCTCTTGCACGCATGGCAAGCGCGTGACACGAAGCAGTCTTGGTGAAACGACGACGCCACGCGCTCGTAATCTTGTTGTCAATTTCCCTATCGATGGTGAATGACACTGCGAAAGCAGGGCCTTTCCGGGATTTTTTCAGGACTTTACATAGCGCAATCGCCAACCCAAAAGAGACGCCGCGGCCACACCGGAGCACGCATAAGCGTAAAAAGACTACCCCAAACGATGCTTCGAATAGTCAAACTTCGGACGAACCAACTCCGATGCCCGGGACCCCGACCGACGTTCGGTGGGCCAAGGCAGCCTCAAACGGAAGCGATCAAAAAGCCGATTTACCGTATGGAACTCCGGTCCCGGGTAAACCGGGTTTAGTTACGAGTCCGTTCGCGCCAGACGCAGGCTACGTCCAAGTCCTCGGTTTTCCGCCGGGAACCCCAGTAGAAGATCCTTACACCGGGAAGATTTTCCTTACCCCGTGAGTATTGACCGCGCGCATGACGTCCGCGGTTTGCTCCCGGTGCAAACACAAGATCCCATCTTTCGGCTTGGAGTTTTTTGGGTATAATACTTTCGCCTAAGGCCGCGGAGGTATTGGCCTCCGAAAGAAGATTAGGAGGGCTACTTTCATCACTCGTTACGCTCAGGGGCATTCTACGGTCGGAGAAGTCGCTGGTTTCGGCGACTTTGTCCTAGCCTGCCGGGAGCAAATTCTCGAATCCTGGATCGCCGCAGTCGATAAGCACCCGGACATTTCTACTTCGGACAATCTGACCTATACACAGCTACTCGATCATCTCCCAGAGCTCTGCACTGAGCTGGCGGCTCTCCTAAAACAGCCCAATGCCAAGGAGATCAAGCGGGACGCAACGCAGGATGCCAGGACGCACGGCTGGAAGCGCTGGCGGCAAGGTTACAAGTTAGAAGAATTAATCCGCGAGGTTTGCCTGATTCGTCGGAACTTCATTGACATCTGGCTTAAAGCCTTCGCCGCCAAGGAAGGACGTTTCGATTTTGACGCACAGAGTGCCGCGCGGCGAGTTGTGGAAAGTTTTTTCGATAACCTGATTGTTGAAGCGACCGTTCAATTCGTTGACGAATGTCAAGAAGCTGTGCGTCGGTTGAACGCCGGACTGAAACCGAGCGTACGTGGCAATGCGGAATTTGTTCAGCGTATTACGCATGTACTCCGTGAGCCGTTGGGGCCGCTGTTGCTCGGGCTCGAAGTCTTGCTGCGCGAAGAAGCTTTATCGCCCCGGGGCGTCGAAATGATTGGACTCCTCCAACGCGGGGTTAAAAACGAGGCCGACGCCATTGAAGAACTGCTAAGGTCGACAGAATTGTTCGAAAAAGACGCGCTAAATAAATGAGCGGGCAACGGGAATCGAACCCGCATGGCCAGCTTGGAAGGCTGGAACTTTACCATTAAGCTATGCCCGCATCGGAGAGTGAATTGAACAGTGCCAAGTGACGAGTGACTAGTCAAAGCGATTGCAACGGCGCAATCGCAGGTCACCACGGTGGGTTCTAACCTTCAAACGCGCTCACGACCAGGGTGGCGTTATGGCCGCCAAACCCAAAGGAATTGTTGAGTGCGACGCGCACTTTCTTTTTGCGGGCAACGTTGGGCGTGTAATCGAGGTCGCATTCTTCGCCTGGATTTTCCAAGTTGATAGTGGGCGGAATTACAGAGTCGCGAATGGCCAGTGCGCAGGCGGCCATCTCTATTCCGCCGGCGCCGCCTAACAAGTGGCCGGTCATCGATTTCGTTGCACTGATGGAAACTTTGTCCGCATATTCACCAAAGATTTGCTTGATTGCGCGGGTTTCGCAAAGATCGCCGATGTCGGTGGAAGTAGCGTGCGCGTTGATGTAATCAACCTGCTCAGGTGAGATGCGCGCATGGTCCAGTGCCATTTTCATGGCCCGCGCCGCTCCTTCGCCATTCGGAGGCGGCGCAGTCATGTGGTAGGCATCAGCGGAGACTCCGTATCCAGTGATCTCACAGTAAATTTTTGCGCCGCGTGCCCTGGCATGTTCCAGCTCCTCTACGACGACGACTCCTGAGCCTTCGCTCATCACAAAACCATCGCGGTCCCGGTCGAATGGCCGCGAGGCGCGTTCGGGCTCATCGTTGCGCTTGCTGAGCGCTTTCATTGCTGAAAATCCTGCCACGCCGATTTCAACGATAGACGCCTCTGCGCCCCCAGCGAGGAAGATATCGGCGTCGCCAAACTTGATGATGCGCCACGATTCACCGATGGCGTTGTTCGATGTAGCGCAAGCGGTAACGATACAGAGGTTTGGGCCGCGCAGATCGAACTCCATCGAGATGACGCCGCCCGCCATGTTGCTAATCAACATTGGGATCGTGAAAGGCGAGTTGCGCCCGGGACCTTTCGTCAACAGGACTTGCAACTGATCTTGTAAAGTTTTCAGGCCGCCAATTCCAGTGCTAACGATTACGCCGAAACGGTCGCGTTCTTTCAAATTGTCGATATCGATTCCGCTGTCCGCGACCGCCATCTTTGCCGCTGCCATTGCAAGGTGCGTAAAGCGATCGGTTCGTCGCACGTCCTTTGGATTTTTGAAGCACGGTTTGGGATCGAAATCGCGGACCTGTCCCCCGATTTTGCAATCGTATTCGGTGGTATCAAATGCGTCGATCGTATGAATTCCGCTGACGCCGTTCTTCAGATTCGACCAAAACGTCTCAAGGCTGTTGCCAACAGGCGTGATAACACCCATACCGGTGATGACTACTCTGCGCTCGGGCATGACGATATAGAGTTAAGTTTTGAAACGTGGGAGCGTCAGCTGCTTCCCATTCCGACGTTTTGCACAGTCTGGAAGAGTTTCCCTTCCGTCCTGATCGAAGGCGCGATGATAATTTCAGTTTGCTGGAACTCAGGAAGATTGCGTGCGCCTACGTTGCCCATGCAAGTGGTGATTGCGCCGACGAGATTTTGGCTGCCGTCATCAACTTCGGCCGGGCCGAAGAGAATTTGCTTCAACGAACCGGTCGCGCCCACCTTGATGCGCGTGCCACGAGGAAGATTGGCGTGCGGAGTAGCCATGCCCCAATGGTAGCCGCGTCCTGGCGCTTCCTGCGCCTTGGCAAATGCGCTGCCAACCATGACTGCGTCTGCGCCGCAAGCCAGCGCCTTGCAAACGTCACCTCCTCTGCTCATGCCGCCGTCGGTGAGGATCGGCACATACCGCGATGTTTTTTTGAAGTAAGCATCGCGCGCTGCCGCGCAGTCGACCGTGGCAGTGACTTGCGGAACCCCGAGGCCGAGCACACCACGCGAAGTGCAAGCAGCTCCGGGCCCGACACCAACCAAAACCGCAGCCGGCCCGCACTCCATTATCTCGAGAGTCACATCGTAGCCGACTGTGTTTCCTACGATCACAGGGATGCGCATTTCGCGGCAAAATTTTTCAAGATCGAGCGACTTGTACTCCGACGAAATGTGACGGACAGTGGAAACCGTGCTCTGCACGACGAAAACGTCCGCGCCGGCTTCTTGGGCGATCCTACCAAATTCCGCAGCGCGCTGAGGAATAGAACTGACGGCGGCTACAACACCGGCGTCCTTCATTTGGCGCACACGCGCCGCGATGAGATCCTGCTGGACAGGTTCCTGGTAAATTCGCTGCAGTAAGGCAGTAATCTCCGATTTACTTGCCTCGACGATTTTTTGCAGAACTTCCTGCGGGTTCTTGTAGCGCGTCTGCACTCCTTCCAAGTTCAAAACGGCAAGACCGCCCAGTTTGTTCATGGCGATGGCGAAGCCGACATCAACGACTCCATCCATCGCGCTGGCGAGGATCGGAATCTTCAACTCGAGCGGTTCCGTTGCTTTGCGGGGCAAACGAAACGTGATGTCCACTTCGTTCGGGTTGATTGTCACGCGCCCAGGCACAAGCGCGATCTCGTCGAAACCATAGGTCACGCGCGCTTTGCGATTTCGGCCTATCCACATTCCCATGTTAAATGTTCTCCATCCTGAATCGTTCGTTTAAACTTCCGCAGTGTGGGCACCGGGGAAGCAGCGCATCCGTGCTATCCTCAAATTCGAATGCGCAAATCACGCAACGCAACCGGTGCTGAAGAGACCGTCGCTCTCGCCGCCGGCGGTTCCATTCTCCCACTATCCAGAATAGAAACACTGCCGCAAGAAAAAGCAGCAGGTAAATCGTGACAAGAGTAGCAAGGCTGACTCGAATCACGGCGTGCCGGTGGCTACCGAGGCTGGCTGCGGGGAGTTGACATCGCTGCCCCATTGAATTGTCGCCATACCCCAAACGAGCGAAGAGTCGGGTTTGTTGTCACTTTGTCTGCTTGGTGAGAAACGGCTACGGACGATCTGTAAGCGCTCTTGCTCGTCCAGTACGGGATCACCTGACGAGTTAATTGGAAAGCAGTAGCGAATTTCACCCCAATTGTTTACTGCCACGTGAAACCGAAGTGTTGCAGGTGTTTCTTCATTCGACGTCGCGAACCCAGATTGTGGCACGGTCGGAGTGCCAAATTCCTCGAGTTCCTTGGAAAAAGAAACATACGTTCTGGGAACGCCTCTGGCAGAAACCGTTGTCCGGGGGATAGAATGTACGGCGCCTGGTGGCTGGGAACTTGGAATCCTTAGATCCGGCTTCAATGGCGGGAGTTCCTTGAGAATGGGGCTTACCGCAGAATAGGACGGCAGATGCTCAGTCTTTGGCAGAGAGCCAAGCCTTGCTCCCGGTGGCAGATGAGTTGTGAAAGCAATCGCAGGATCTTCTGCATCAATCCAACGAAGTAGCGTGCGGCCTTCTTCGGAATCGCGCGCGATAAACGTGACGCGGCCCGGCGGCGGGAGAAGCGCGACCGGAGTCGGGTAAACAATTTGGAAAACATAAAAGCACAGGGCGTGGGCCATCAGCGACACCACTAGAAAAGCCGCGAACATCGTCCCTCGCCGTCGAGGCGAATCCCAGCTGAAAAGAAGTGGTTCGGCTGCAATGTCAGTAGCGACGCTATTCATCTTGGCGGAGTTGCAGCGAGCGCAACCGACGTGATGCCGTGTTCGAGCGCAGCGTTCGTCACTTCAGCGACTGTTTCATACGAAGCGGAACGGTCAGCCTTGATAATGATAGACTCGTCCTTGCGCTTGGCTGCGTCCAGTAGTGGTCCAAGTTTCTCCATGGTGACCCGCTGGTCCTGAAAATAAATCGCGGGAACTGCCCCGCCCGTAATACTAATAATCTGTTGATTGCTCTGCGGACCGAGTGAAAAACGCGAGAACGGCATGGAAATTGAGATGCCTTGTTGCAGGATAAAATTCGAACTCAGCAAGAGAAAAAAAGCGAGGAGAAAAGCGAGATCGACCAGCCCGATCAGCAAAAGCCACCCGAAGTTATAGTTTGTTGTTCGGCTGAGTTTCACAATTCAATGTCTTGACGTTTCGACTTCAACGACCCAGCCACCGAAGCCGTTCCCCCGTTAAAGGTCCCGCCGTGCTTCGATCTCACGCACCGTCTCATCAGGTTGTTGGAAACTGATGATGCCGCTAATTGGACGGCTTTCGGTCAACATGTGGACAATCTCAATACCTGCGCGTTCCATGTCATGCATCATGGTATTTACGCGAGACGAGAGATAGCTGTAGGCGACAAATGTCGGCGTTGCTACAACGAGGCCAGCCGCGGTCGTCAGCAAGCTTTTGTAAACGCCACCGGAAAGCTCCGTCACTGTCGCATAACCACCACTTGAGGCGATGGTTCCAAAAGCGTCGATCATCCCTGCAACGGTCCCAAGCAGCCCGAGCAACGGCGTTAGGAAAGCAATGGTAGCAAGCACGGGAAGAAACCGTTCCAACTTTGGGACTTCAAGTTGCGCCGCTTCCTGTACGATATCGCGCAATTCCCTCCTAGGTGCATCGTGCCGAATAATTCCCGCATGAATCACTCGCGCTACCGGGCCAGGCGTGCCGGCGGACTCATGCAAAGCCTCAGCGAAATTGCGACGGCGGATCAGGTTCGACAGTCCCTTCAAGAACTCGCCTACATGGATGCTCGCGCGATGGAAATAAAAAAGACGCTCCGCAAAAACAGCAATTGAGATAATGCTGCATGCCAGAATTGGCCACATCAACAATCCACCTTTTTGAATGTAATCAATCACGCCGAGTTTTGTACCTCTCTTTGCGTGCTGTGGCAAGGGACTTTCCGTGTATGGCTGTCACACCGTGCCTACGATTTTGCAGCGGTATAAATTGTGACGATCCCTCCGGTCAAAGGTTGAAAGCTTGGAGAAACGTAACCGGTTCGCCGCATCAATTCGCACATTGCGTTGCCACTCGGAAATTCCTCGATTGAATCACCGAGGTAGTCATAGGCGGTTTTCTTTTGTGTTAGAAACGAGCCAAGCAATGGCAGACACCGATGCAAATAAACGCGATATGCGGCTCGGAGAATCGCCGCTGTCGGCAATGAGAACTCTAATACGAGCAGGTGACCCCTGGCGTTAAGCACGCGCCACATTTCAGTAAGTGCGGCCGAGCAGTTTTCCAGGTTGCGCAAGCCGAAGGCGATAGTGACACAGTCGCACGACGCATCGTCGAACGGGAGTTTCATCGCATCAGCCAATACCACCCGTCGCACACCTTTGCGTCGCGCAAGATCCAGCATCTCCGGCAGGAAATCGACACCGGTCAATTCCGCGTGCGGCAATTTCTTTTGCAGTGCCAGCGCTAGATCTCCCGTGCCGGTTGCAAGATCAGCGATCGTATGGGGATGCCAGGACTCGACGATCTGAGCCGCGCGCGCTCGCCAGTAAAAATCGATGCCGCAGCTAAGCAAGTGGTTCGCGAGATCATAGCGCCTCGCAATCGACCCGAACATTTCGCGAACGTGCGCAGGTTTGGTACTCATGGCAGAAATCTTATTGAACCATCAACGCGTTTGTTAAGCCAGTCCGTCTTATGACTCATGACATAGCTAACAAGCTAACGTTGAGGAACAAGGCCGGAAACTCGCTTAAAATTACTAATTGCCATACATGGCAACTACGGCTATCTACCGGGATGGACATATCTGTTAAAGACCTACAGGAAGCGATTTCAATTCGCCAGCAAATCGATAATCTGCAACGACGCCTTTCCTCTCTTTTGCGAGGGACACCCCAAACACCAACGGGTCCGGCGGCTTCTCCTGCCAGTGGGCGATTCTTCTCGCCTGCCACAAGAGCGAAGCTCGCGGCGGCGGCCCGAGCTCGTTGGGCAAAGAGGCGAGGCACAGGAACAACAGCACCAGCTCCTGCGAAAGGAAAAGGTCAGCTTACACCGGCCGGCCGAAGGAAACTTTCCCAGTTAATGAAGGCTCGCTGGGCCGCCAGAAGGAAAGCCGGGGGGAAACAAAAAGCTTCTGGCCGTAAGAGGGGTGCGCTTACACCTGCCGGCCGAAAGAGACTTTCCGAGCTAATGAAGGCACGATGGGCGGCCCGAAGGAAAGCCGGCTCGAAATAAGCAACTGCAGAGCCCGTACTAACATCGGGCAGTTGCAGGTAGATCTGAAAGTCGGTTGCACGACAACAGAAACTGCTCGCGAGAGGACTCGAACCTCCACGGGTTGCCCCATACGGTCCTGAGCCGTACGCGTCTGCCAGTTCCGCCACGCGAGCAAAAAAGCGGGGGCTTACAATGCGAGGGTGGGAGCCCGCCTGCAAGCTGAAATCGAAGCGATTCCCGGGGATAACTCACCCGGCCAGTTTCTTGCGCGCGCGCACCTCTAATTGATGCGCCTTGCGCACCTGTCCAAGGGAACGTAAGAGATCGGCATAATTGGACACGACAATTTCGTAATCTTTCGAGGGTTTTTCCTCGACTTGTTCCCAACTCTTGAGTGAGGACTGATAGAGTTCCGCCGCCTTCGCATAATCACCACGAGAATGATACACCACCGCCAGATTGCATTTCGACTGAGCAATATCAGCAATCGGGTGAGGCTGTAGGTCCTCTCTGATCGCCAAGGCCCGAAGATGTAGTTTCTCGGCTTCGGTGTATCGGCGTTCGTTGGTGTAAAAGACGGCCAGGTTGTTCAGCACCGATGCTACATCAGCGTGGTCAGGTCCGAGTTGCTTCTCATAAATCTCCAAGGCCCGCAGGTAACAGGGTTCGGCCGCCTTTTGCCGGCCCGACTTCCGGAGAATCAGGGCGACGTTGTTAAGCATGGTTCCGATATCTGAATAAGGGACGTCCTCGACCTCGGTTCCAGCAGCTATTGCTTTCTGGTAAAAATCGATCGCTTCTTCGGATTGACCTAGACCATCAAAGAGCAGTGCCAATCGTCGTGCCGAGCGATAGATGGCGCGCCGATCTGGCGGATTTCCCTTTTCAAGGATCGCGTGCGCCTTCAGCAAATGTGCTTCGGCTCCAGCGTGATCCCCCTTTTGTTCTAGTAGCTGCCCTAGTTTCTCAAAGCTCGTGGCGAGTGCCGTCTGATTCCCTTTGAATGCCCGCCTGGCAACTTCAAGGGCGGTTTCGGCGACCCGAATTGCCTCAGGCAGACGGTTGGTGGCGCGCAGATTGTCGAGCTTCTCGTTGAGGATCACCCATAGCTTCTCTTCCCCTTTCATCTCATCACCATCCCTCGCTTAGTTGAGTAACTAATCGGGTGGCGAGGTCCTCGGTGGCGAGTGGCAACGCTTGTCGTTCGTCTGTTGTTACGTCGCTGCTGACAAAGAAACTGGTGGTACCGATTACGTCATTCGGACCGGCCAGCTGTTTGCCGTCTCGTGCAGTGAGCGAGAAATTTACGGTTAGCGCGAGGCTAAATTCTGTTGTGGCCAGCACATTCCCGCTCACCGAGCGCGCCGGCACCCGGTTGATGCGAGATATCTCTCCAGTCAAGGTGGCATCCGCCTTGTCATCGCTTGTAATTATAAAAGTGCCATCCTGTTGGAATTGTTTAATCACCGTATCGGTCACCAGGACTTCGATGTGCGGCACCAGCGTGCGATTAGTGAACGTAGGCACCGCAATACGGTGAATATCCCGGAGATAGTACGGCTTTACCGGGCCGACGTGATATCCAAGGCAACCGGAGATCGCGAGGCAAAGGATTGTCGCTAGTGAGGCTTTCAAGGCGCCGGTAGGGCGGACTCTTCCGGAGAGGACGATGCTGCGGGAGCGCCCGAAGGATCGGAGCTTGTGCTTGTGCTTGTGCTCGTGCTCGTGCCCGGCAGAGGCGGCAGAGGTTCTGGCGCAGTAGTAGTATCGGGCGCGAGCGAAGCCGGCGGTGGAAGCGAGCTTTCGCCGTCCGATGGAGGCAGGGGCGCCTCGTTATTCGGCGCACCCGGCTTGGCCGGTGCAGTTCCGGCAGTTCTACCTCCATGCGTTTCGGCTTTTTTCTTTGCGGTCTCGGAAACCGGTATTGCCGGCTGCAATGCAGCATCGCCGTATTTAGCCCGTAGCTGGTCGATTCGTTTCTTCGCTTTGTTGCTTTCCTCTGATCCGGGCTGCTGCCGAATCACTTCATTATAGTAGATAACCGCGGCGCGATAATATTTTTGCTTATCGTAGAATTTCGCGACCTTAAAAGAATTGTTTGTCTGCTTGTGCTCAAGAATGTCGAGATTCTTGCGCGCTTGTGCTGCTTTCTCGCTCTTGGGATAATGGAAAAGAAAATCCTGGAAAGCCGTTTTCGCATTGTTTGCGGCGGCGGCGTCATTTGTGCCTAGCTGTGAGGCCGAAAACCAAATGTAACCGATTTGATATTGGGCATCGACGGCTATTGGCTCGTTAGGAAACTTGTCCACGACGGCTTGGTAAGCCTGGATTGCCGCATCGTTCGCTCCCTGCTTTTCACGCGCCATGCCGATATTAAACTGCGCTCGTGCGGTGTATCTTCCATACGGCGCGGTGCGGACAACATTTGCGAAAATCGTTACCGCTCGATCCAACGCAGACGCGACCGGAATGCCCAACACCTTCAATTTTTTTCCATTAAGATAAATCTCACCAACTCGAAATTGTCCCTCGATTGCTTCATCAAAATGTGTGTTGCTCGCATATCTTTCAACCAACTGGAGATATGATTCGGCTGCTGCAGTGAATTGGTGGGTCTGTTCCTGTAATTGAGCAGCACGAAAAAGAGCGTTAGGAGCCAGCCCGTCTTTTGGGTGACGTTTGACAAGGGTCTTGTAAGCTCTGATCGCGCGCTTGAGGTTGTTTTCCTTTTCAGCGTTCTGCGCGGTCTGATAGATCTCCGCCGCATTGCCGCTTATTTCTTCCTCGCCCGGTGGTACATACTCCGCCTTCTGGCCCGGCTTAAAAACGAGCGAGGCCCCGCTCGGTTCGGGTACAAAAAACACTACCGCTATCAGGATTAAAATGACTCGAATAAGGAATTGCATTCGGGTGTCGCAGGGTAATTAACTTCCGTTGCCAGTCAAGTTTCAACAGACGTCGGACCTGCGCAATCCCAGACCCGAGTCACATCATATTCGTTAGGGCAGAAGCTTTTTTCCACGGGCAAAAACGATTAATGTTTGAATTCATTTGAATCTCACTGATCAACAGAAGATACGCATCGGCTCGTGCGCATGGAGCTTCGACAACTGGCGCGGTGCCTTTTATCCAGATGATTTGCCGGCCTCGCACTGGCTCGAATTTTATGCAGGCCATTTTTCGGCCGTCGAAGTGGATTCTACATTCCACGCGGCGCCAACCGAAACAACGGTTCGTCGCTGGGCCGAAACGACTCCCGCCAGCTTTCGGTTTACCTGCAAGCTTCCCCGCCACATCACCCACATTTGCCGTCTCCGAGATTGCGCTGCAGAGCTAAGTTCGTTTCTCTGCGCGATCGAACCCCTCGGACCAAAGCTACATGTTATCCTGATTCAGCTCCCGCCTTCGCTGACACCAGCAAACGGAAAACAGGCGCTGCGCAAGTTCCTGGCGCAATTACCACGGGATTTCCGGTTTGCCATTGAATTTCGCCACGCAGGCTGGCACCGGCCCCAGTTTATTCGGCTAGTGGAAAAGTACCGCATTTGCTGGGTCTGGGCCGATACCACTCCGCTCAACGAGCGAAACCTTGCGCCCTTCGAATTTCTGCCATGCACCACTGATTTTCTGTACCTGCGCTTGCTTGGCGATTACGCGACGAAATACGACCTCGACGGTGGCCACATCCATCGTTACGAAAAATTACTGTGGAAACGCGAAGCCGCTTTGGAAAGCTGGTCGCTGAAGATTCAGCGGCATCTTGCGGACGTGCGCAGTGTCTGGGCATTTGCTGGCAATCACTTTGAAGGGTTTGCACCGGAGACGTGTCAACGTCTCGCCGAACGGCTCGGCTTCGATCTGCCTCTGCCGTTGGAAACCGAACGCGCGTTTTCTGCGGACAGAGAATCGCAGCTCGATCTAAAGTTGTAGCGGCACCTGGACAGCCTTGTGCTTTTCAAAAATGCAAACTCGGCAAATGCCGAGTTCGGCCATCTTGTCCGCGAGCCTGGCAAAATTCTCGCCAAGTTGGACGTGTGAGTGCGCGTCGGACGCGGTTGTAAATGGAATTCCCTTCTTCACCGCCAAATCGATAATTGAATCACTGGGATAGAGTTCGTTCACCGGTTTACGCCAACCGGCGGTGGAAAGCTCAGTCGCAAGTTTGCGCGCACGAATCAATTCAAGTGTCTCGTTAATTAACATGTCGATTTCTGCTGTCGGGCGATGTCCATGGATTTTGATCAAATCCAAGTGAGCAAGAGCGTCAACCAAGCCAGTAGCAATTAATTCGCGTAAACGGCGAAAGTAATCGGCATACATCTCGTCGATGTTGCGGCCCTCGAATTGGCCTGCACCATCCGGCACGCTGTCGAACATCTGATCGGCGCGCTCCATGAAATGCACGGAGCCGAGAACGAAATCCAGTTTGTCCCAATTTTTTTCGATCCATTTGCGGCCGGCTAGTGAATGGACGGGATCGTTATCCAGCTCGATCCCGGCGCGGATCCGCAAATCGGGATTTCGTTCCCGCAAGCGATTGATTTCATCAAGGTCGATTCCGGCGTGGTAACGGTCGTGATCGGTGAAAGCGATATCCGTTAATCCTGATCTCCGCGCCGAATCCGCCCAGGGCTGGAGTAATTCCTGCGTGTATCGCTTCACACGATGTCCCTGCGGGTGCATATGGTAGTCGGAAAAGAGGAGTAATGGGGTATTGGAGCGCGGGAGTATTGGAAGCGCTTCAGAAGCCATTACTCCGTTACTCCGTCGCTTCGTCAGGGCACTGCCAGGAACTTTTCCCGAATACGCAGCTCTAGAAATTGAGGAAAGAAAACCTCGGCTACAAAAACCTTGTTGGGCGTAAGTTCGCGGGTCGAGATGGTTTCGTTGTACTCGATCCTCTCGGACGAATTAATTAAGATTGTCCCAGGTTTTTCAGCGATGGCGTGGT
The DNA here is from genome assembly GCA_036488345.1 of Candidatus Udaeobacter sp. Taxonomy (GTDB): domain Bacteria; phylum Verrucomicrobiota; class Verrucomicrobiia; order Chthoniobacterales; family UBA10450; genus Udaeobacter. Next base: position 41,868 of record DASXHS010000079.1, on the reverse strand, counting down.
TCTCAGACCACTTTGTCAGGACTTCGCCCGCGGAATTCGTCAGATAGATTTCAATGCGCTGAGTCGTCGGAAAATCGAGTGTGACGGGCCGTTTGGACAGATTTGCCAGTGTTACTTTCACGCTGAGCTGACGGACTTCAGATAATTTCACAGTTTGGGGAGTGATTTGCAGATCGAGGGCGAGCCCGCGCAGCCGTGGATCTTTGTACTGCGGAACGACGTTGGGAGAAAATGGATGAAGAACCCGGCTCAACCAACCTCGTTTTCGTGTTGGTGTAGGCGTCGGCGTAACGTCCTGAGCGACCGCGGTCCCGGTCACAAAAACTATCAGAACAAGCAAAACGAGGCGTCGCTTCATGAGGCCCTAAACAGCCCGAAAATGTTTTCTGGGTTGCAAAATTGGTGTCAAACCATTTATGAACTCGCGAATGTGTTCGCAGTCGATCGGCATGAGAAGTCTTTGTGTATTCGTATTTTGCCTGGTTTTTGCGCTGATTGATGCAGCAGCGAAGGAACGACACTGCACTTTTCGTGTCCATGCGCAAGCAAACCCTCAGGATACGGATGTGTTCTCAATACCCGCGCGCGCGACCTCTTCCGGGAAAGATGTTGCCATTGAAAAACTGTCGTGGATTACGGAGAACGATGTCATGGCCTTTTGTCCGTACCCAGCCAAGGACGGAACTTTTGGCGCATTGTTTCAACTCGACGATCACGGACGCGTCGTGCTCGACACGTTGAGCGTCGAACGCCGGGGCGGCTTTCTCTTTGTATTGATCAACGGCAGACTGATCACTGAATTACAGATCGACAAGCGGGTGTCGGATGGAAAAATTTATGTTCCGTCAGGACTAACTGCCGCGGATGTTGACCTAATGAAGAAACAGTGGCGCTTGCCCGGCCAGCCAAAGCGCTAAGGTTCATCGTCCATGCGACTATTGATCGGCGTAGTTGTTATCACTCTGCTGTTCTCTGGTCCGATGACACTGCAAACGGCACAAAATCAGGTTCTCGATCTTGTTCTGCCCACGGACAATGATGCTCTTTTTTCGGGAGATGGCCCCGCTTTTTACCAATCTGTCGACCGCGACTATGACGGCGCGAAAGCGGCACCATGGGAAGGCGGGCAATACGGTTTTGTCCGTGATCCTAAAAGCACTGGAGGAGGCCTCATTTATACGCGGTTTCACGAAGGAATCGATATCCGGTCCGTGCACCGCGATGCAAACGGCGAGCCTCGGGACGAAGTGCGCGCCATTGCCGATGGAGAAGTTGTGCACATCAGTCCCGTGGCTGGCTACTCAAATTATGGCAAGTACATCGTAATCGAACATCGGTGGGGCGGCTCGAGTTACTACAGTCTGTACGCACATCTCAGCTCGATTGCAGTGCAGCCCGGTGAGACGGTGAAGCGCGGTCAACCGATCGCGGTGATGGGTTACACCGGAACGGGCATAAACCGCGAACGCGCACATCTACATCTGGAATTGTGCCTAATGTTTAGTCGCCAATTCGAAGGCTGGTACAACACATTTTTTAGGAACGATGCCAATCGCCATGGTCTCTACAACGGCATGAACCTCGCTGGGCTCGACGTGGCGCGCCTTTTTTTGGCGCTCCGAAAAAATCCGGCACTCACGATTCCCGAATTTCTCACCACTGAAGAGACCCTCTATAAGATCACGCTGCCGAAGGCGCAGCACTTCGATTTGCTAACACTGTACCCCTGGATGCTTGCAGCAGGAAAACGAAGTGGATCGTCTTGGGAAGTCTCGTTCGCGAGTTCCGGCGTTCCCTTGAGAATTGAATCATCCGACAAACGCGTAGCGCAGCCCGAGGTAAGCTACATTAAAAGTAGCTCGGCGGAGTATTCCTATCTCACTCGCGATATAGTTTCTGGCCGTGGAGTAAACGCGCATCTCACGAACTATGGCTCGCAGATGATGCACCTGCTGATCTGGCCGAATTAATCCGTGCCGAAAGTTTCAGCACGACGTCGGTGTGCCTTGCGCTACCGCTACGCCATGCGGGATGGCTCCTTGCACAAAGCTAAGACATTCCACAGCGCCGCTCGGCTTTCCTGGCAGCGCGATCACAAGAGCCTGACCGACAACCGCGGCCAGGTTGCGTGAGAGAATGGCGTTCGGCGTAATTTTCATCGATTCGGCGCGCATTACTTCTCCGAATCCTGGCAACTCTACTCGCATCACGGCACGAATCGCCTCCGGCGTAACATCACGCGGGCTGATACCCGTGCCGCCCGTCGTCAGAATCAATCCGCAGCCTTGCGTGGCAAACGATCGAATTGTTTCCTGAATTTTACCGATCTCGTCTGACACAATCGCTTCGGCTAAGACGTGCCAGCCAATCTTTTGCGCGACTTGTTTCAAGGCGGGCCCGCCCAAGTCCTCATAATCACCCGCGCTGGCGCGATCAGAAATTGTGATGATACCAACTTGTATTTGCATGCTTGTAGCTGCGTCGCTATGAGCGGCGCGTTCTTTCGCTGTGGCGGTCGTAGACACCCGTTACAGTGCTTTTCGTTTTCTGAAGCAATTGCACGTCGGAAACGATCATGTGTTTGTCTACCGCCTTGCACATGTCGTAAATCGTCAGCAATGCTACGGTAACGCCGACCAGTGCTTCCATCTCGACTCCCGTTTGCGCAACTGTCTGTGCAGTGCATTTCACTTCCGCACCGTCCTGTGAAGCAACGATATCAACGTCTACCTGGCCGAGCGGCAGAGTATGGCAAAGCGGGATGAGCTGCGCAGTTTGCTTGGCGGCCTGGATTCCGGCAATGCGCGCGGTCCCAAAAACATTGCCTTTGGCGATTTGATCGCTTGCGATGAGATTGAGTGTTTCTCGCTGGAGCCGAATCCTTCCGCGTGCAGCGGCTTTTCTTTTACTGAGCGGCTTCCCTGAAACATCCACCATTTGCGCGCGACCATCGAAGTCGATGTGAGTGAGTTTTTTCATTTTATTGGCCTGTCATTCCGAGCGGAGCGAAGCGAAGTCGAGGAATCCCGCGGCGTCACCGAGGTTAATGCGACGGGGTGTCTCGACTTCGCTCGACATGACACGGACTGCTCACCCGCCAATGGCAATCATCTTGCGATTGGGCTGGTAACTGTTTCTAAAATCGTGTTCCTGCGGCTTTCGTTCGACCACGTTGAGAAAAAACTGCTTGAGCTGTTCATCGCTCGCCCCGGACCGCAACGGGCTCATGATGTCAAACTCCAAATAGCTGCCAAGGCATGGCCGCAACTTTCCATCGCACGTGAGCCGCAGTTTGTTGCAGCTCTCGCAGAAATGCATGTTCGTCATCGCACCGATGAAACCTACACGCTGGGCGCGCCCCGGAATCTGGTAGTAAGTGGCTGGACCATTCGTGCGAAACTCCGTCTCCGGAATCAGACTCCCGTAAGCCGATTCGACCAACCGCTTCGCTTCCGTTACCGACATAAAATTACTCTCGCTTAGAACTTCGGTGGTGCTCACCGGCATCAATTCAATAAACCGAAGCAGAAGATTTCGCGCCGCAGCGAATTCGATTAGTGGCAGCAGTTGATCTTCATTCCGCCCTCGCATGAGGACTGCGTTGAGTTTGATCTGGTCAAACCCTGCGGCGATCGCCGCGTCAACTCCATCAAGCGCCTGCGCATGGAAATCCCGACCCGTGATCTGCGAATACACGGCGGCATCGAGGGTATCGAGTGAAATATTCACCGACTGCACACCCGCATCGCGCAGCGCTTCGGCCATTGTTGTGCCCGGCGTGACTTCGCGTGCGAGCAAAGTCCCGTTCGTCGAAACACCGATACTTGTGATCCTGGGAATCTCAGGAATTTGTCGAACGAAATCGAGTATTCCCCGCCGTGTCAGCGGTTCACCACCAGTAATTCGCACTTTCGAGACGCCAAGCTCGGCTGCAATACGAATGAGCCGCAGGGTTTCTTCGTAGGTCAAGATTTCGTGGCACGGCAACCACTCCTGCAATTCCTGCGGCATGCAATAGCCACATCGCTCGTTACAACGGTCCGTGATCGAGACGCGGAGATAAGAAATCCGGTGGCCGTAACGGTCCTGCATTGCAGCGACATGTTACTGGGGACGCGACAGTGAATCAACCAACCTCATTCGTTGACGCAAGAGGGCCGACGCATCATCGTACCAAATGCAAGGTTGGATGGCGCGTATCGCATTAACGTTCGCGATAAGCGCTGGGGTGCTGATTTTCAGCGGTTGTGGAACTACTTCGTATCGTGTTTCACAACATCCGGAAATGTATCAGAGCCTCTCGCCGAGAGACCAGGCATTGGTCAGCCAGGGACAGATTAGCCCCGGGATGACCATGAACGCGGTGTGGCTGGCGTGGGGCACACCCGATCAAAAGATACCTAACAACATGAATGGTCGCGCTACTGAAACGTGGGTCTATCTACGCTACGAAACGCCTCCAAGTTACGGCGGACCGTACTCTTATGGGCCATTCGACTGGACGTATATCCCGCCAAAGTTCGTGCGCCCGTCCAGAGGCGTCACCTTCGCCAACGGCAGAGTTGTGTTCTTCCGATATCTCACTCCGCCGTAACTGGAGTTTGGCGTTGCCAAATCGGTGGTCGGTATGATTTCCTCGCGGCATGAAGCGTCGCTCTGTCCTTTGTGCATCGACGTTGGTTGTCGCGGCGGGCACGCTCGTTCTCACTAGTTGTTCAACGTCCCAAACGCGAATTTCTGAACATCCAGATCTTTACCAGAGTATTTCACACAGAGACCAGGCGCTGGTAAACCAGGGACAAATTCGCATTGGTATGTCACGAACTGCCGTGTGGCTGGCATGGGGTTCGTCTGATCGAAAAATTATCGGCAACATGGGCGGCGGTACTACGGAGACGTGGGTTTACACTTATTACGCCAACTACCCGTATTACCCCTATGAACCATTAGACGAATATTTCGGGGCGCCTTTGTACAATCCGTTTTGTTATTCGTGGTTCCCGCCAAGCATCCCTTATCCTGGTAAGCTCGTTACTTTCGCGCGCGGCAAAGCGGTATCCTTCCAATACGTCACGTCGCACTAGATCCGATCAAAAAATTCTGTCGCGTTGTGGCACGTGACGGATGAGTATTCCGCGGGTCTGATCCATGGCTTACCGCTCATTTCGACAGTTCCTCGATGCTCTTGAACAAGCGGGCGAACTGAAGCGCGTCACAATCCCTGTCGATACCGAACTTCTCGTTGCCGAATGGGCGGACCGCGAGATGAAATCGCCAGGCGGCGGAAAAGCTTTGTTGTTCGAGCAACCTATTGTGGATGGAAAAAAATCGGAATTTCCGGTTGCCATTAACACCATGGGATCGCGCCGCCGCATGGCGATGGCGTTAAAAGTTTCCGACGTTGAAGATGTCGCGCGCGAAATTCAGCTCATCCTGAAAGCAAAGCCGCCCACGGATCTGCGCGAAGGCTGGAATCTACTTAAACAAGGAATTCACCTGCTGCATGCGCGGCCGAAATCAGTGCGCGACGCGCCGTGCCAGGAAGTGGCGCATGAAATCGAGCCTGGCGACGGTTTTTCGTTGCTCGATCTCCCTATCCTCAAATGCTGGCCTAAAGATGGCGGTCGGTTCGTCACCCTGCCAAATGTACATACGCGCGATCCGGAAACCGGTGCGCGCAATGTGGGCATTTACCGAATGCAAGTGTACGACGAGCACACGACTGGGATGCATTGGCAACTTCATAAAGTCGGCGCGCGCCACGGCAAACGCTATTATGAACGCGGCGAGCGGATGCCAGTGGCTGTCACGCTAGGTGGCGATCCGGTTTACACATTCGCGGCAACTGCACCGTTGCCGGACGGTTTGGACGAACTGTTATTTGCCGGATTTCTGCGAAGAAAATCAATTGAGCTGGTTCGCTGCAAGACGATCGACTTGGAGGTACCGGCGGACGTCGACTTTGTCTTGGAAGGCTATGTGCAACCAGGCGACATGCGCCCGGAAGGGCCGTTTGGCGATCACACCGGATTTTACACCGCAGTCGAAAATTACCCCGTTTTCCATCTGACCGCGATCACGCACCGGCGGGATGCGATTTATCCGACAACGATCGTCGGCAAACCGCCAATGGAAGATTTCTACATCGGCGACGCGTCCGTTCGAATTCTTCTGCCGGTGTTCAAGATGAATTTCCCAGAGATTGTGGATATAACGTTGCCACCCGAAGGGGTGTTCCACAATCTGGTATTTGTGAGCATCCGGAAGCAATACCCCTATCAGGCCTTTAAGGTGATGCATGGACTGTGGGGGATGGGACAAATGATGTTCAGCAAGTACATCATTGCAGTGGACGAAGATTGCGATGTGCATAACACGAGCGAGGTGCTTTTTCGATTGTGCGCGAACACCGATCCCGCCCGCGACACAACCGTAATCAAAAATCCAAGCGACTCCCTCGATCACGCTCCGAGCGAGCAGAACATCGGTTCGCACATGGGCTTTGACGCGACCCGCAAATTACCAGGCGAAAATTATCACCGACCGTGGCCGGAATTACTAAACATGACGGATGAAGCGCGAGCGCTGGTCGACAAACTCCAAGCGCAAGCGCGGTGAAAACAATCAAGCGCGGAGCGGGGCGTCTCTATTATGGCCTGCGGAAAAGGCGACCCGTATCAACGTCGCGCGTAAGTCCACCGGGCGGCACGCCGCGTAGATCGTAGACGCGATCTGTATAAGGGCTGTAGAAAAACCCTGATCTTCCCGCCCATCGCGCACAAGGATAACCACCCGGCGGCGGCGGCCCATATCCCGCAGCTTGATTCTCCTGGATAATCTTCCCGGTTAAAGCGCCGGCTGCCGCTCCGGCCGCTGCGCCGATTGACGCCGCCCGGACATTTCCAGTTGCCGCAGCACCGATGAAGGCCCCCGTGGCGGCGCCCCACGCTGCACCTTGGCCAACCGGCGTGTCACACGAACTCAGAATGCAGCAACCCATCGCAATGATCGGTACAATCGTCAGAATCTTTATTCGCATACGCCAATTTAATTCGCGCGATTAAACTGCGCAGCCGCCCTGAAGTTGCGGAGCCGTATCCAGACAGCCTTTAGCTGGCCGGATCGATGTCAGGGATATACAAATACTTGCTTCGCATGCACGTCGAGGACCAACCCGCCGTGGTTAACCTTCGAGCAGTTGTACTTTTCATGCGGCGGATATGGGCTGGAAACAATGCCGGAAGGATCATGCGCGTCGCGAGTGCCGAGTGGATAACTTCCTGACTTTATCGGATATTTCTTCTGAGCATCTGCTTTCGTGAGCGGTGTAGCTTCAATCGCCTGCTTTTCCTGCCTTTCACGCGCAATACTGCCTATGCGCGAGTCCGTGCCTTGCGCGTACAGGTTTGTGCCGAGCACACCCAATGCAATCGTGATCGCCGACAGAATTTTTAGAGATTTGTTTTTCATAGGTTTGTTCTTGGTAATATTTCGCAGCCAGGAACTCAGACGGATGCTCGACGCGGCCAATTCAAAAAAGATTTGAACAACTGCGCCGTGATCCGGCCTGCCTTCTCCGGCTTGCTTAACCGATATTCTTTTTCGAAAACACGAAAGTTGTCCAGTTCAATTCGCCGAAGCAGCGCACAGTAAATGGAGCGCATGATCTCTGCAGGCGCCATCGCCCGGCAATCCTCAGGCGGAAGTTCAGCTGCCGCGCGGCTAAAGAATTCACGCGCGCGCGACGCTTCGAATTGCATCAACTGGATGAATTGCTCGTTGTATTGTCGTTTCGCCAGATCAGCTTCGGAATAGTGGAACCGCACCAGATCCTCGTGTGGCAGGTAAATGCGCCCGGCCTGAAAATCCTTCCACACATCCCGAATTATATTCGTCATTTGCAACGCAAGTCCGAGCTCGATTGCGTATTCCCGGCAACGCGGGTTGCGATAACCGAAGATCTCGATGCTGACCAGCCCAACTGCGCTGGCGACCCGGTAACAATAGACACGAAGCGCGTCAAAGGTGGGATATCGCGCAATGCTCAAATCCATTTCTACTCCGGCGATGATTTCCTCGAGCATGTCCGGTGGAAGCGAATATTTGTGCATCAATTGCCGCACATCGCGCGCGAGCGGCGGCTCGTCTGGAACGCCCGTGCGAAGCATTCGGCGCCAATTCGCCAAACGCTCTCGTTTCTCGCTGACGCTTACTTCCGTCGAATCCGCAATGTCATCGACGACACGGCAGAACGCGTAGAAAATCGTGATGTCGCGTTTGCGCTCGCGGCCTAACGAAACAAAAGCCAGGGCCAGATTTGATTTGCTCTGGCGCGTGATGGCTGCCGCATTCACGTTCGTCCTCTCGTAATCTGCTTCGTCAATATTGAATCCATTTCTCCTGCTGAATTCTCCTTGTTTCGCATTGCCGAAACAGGCACACCCATGAAGCCAATAGCCAGCCCGTGACCAGACCCCGCAGGCAGGCGAAACTGAATTTCCACAGCAACAGCGCGCCCAATCGATCGCCGATTGCACCGCGCACCATGGCGTCGCACGCCATGATGCCATAAAAGTGTATCCCGCAAATCACCAGAAACCATGCGAGACGACCGGCATTTTGTTGGATGAAATAAATGTGTGCGCGTATCGCTGCAATCAGTGTTTCGTTGTGCAGCACCAGCGAGATTTGGACCGAACAAAACGCGATAATCAACCCGCTCATGAGAACCCTCGCAATAGGCAGGTAATCGAGGACTCGTGGGATTTCGATGAAGTAGGCAAGTACGAGCGGCAACCGCAGGATTAACGTGCTCACCGCCACTACAATGCCCGCCCATTCCAGCACATAACTGAACCGCCTCATGGCGAACCGGAACAATTCGCCCTCTTCAAAGCTAAAACCCCTTATCCAAGCCAGACACACAGTGATGAGATAAACCTGGATGTAAACGCCCACGAGATATTCGAAAATAAAGGCGGTCGCATCAACTGTAGCCGACACGCGTAGCAGTCCAGCTGCAGGTAAAAGGCCACTCCATTCCGGTAATTGCCAGAAGACGATGGGCTTCAGCAGCGACGCTAGCGCGCTCAGCAACAGAATAAAATAAATCAGATAACCCCAGAAGGCGTACCGTTTCCGCAGCGCGCGCAACAAGGCACTGTGCAATCCGCGCCAGTTCACAATCATCAAAATCGCCGCGATGACGGATAGCGGATATGTGGTGGTGGCGTTGTCGAAAATTCCCGCAACGCCCTCGACCGCGGGCAATAGAGTCTGCGTCCATATCTCACTCAACCTGGGCCAAGTCCACTGCGGCAACGAAATGACTTGGTTTAGGTCCAAGTCCGCCCAGTTCCGGATTGGCGTGAAAGTGACAAACTGAAAGACGAAGTAGCCAAATCCCAGAACCGCGAAGGTGATCCAAATCCGGTGGTAACGCCCAAGGCAATGAAGACCGTCGATAAGCGCTCGCCGCACCGGAGCAAAAAGCATTACCAGCGCGTAACCACCGCAGACCCCGATCCAAGCGTAAATGCCAGGCCAAGCTTGCGTCATCTCGACGGAAATCGGCAATGGAGTAATGCGACTCAGAACATCACTCCAACAATCCATTCCTCCGTCACCGGTCTAACGAATAAGTCCCCAATGTGGGAAAAACGGCCAGTAAACAAATAACCCTCGGCCGACCAGGTTCTCTATTGGCACCGGTCCCCAATAGCGACTGTCGAAGCTGTTATAACTGTTATCGCCCATGGCGAAATAACCGTCGCGCGGCACCGTGTACGTCTGATCAGGTTTCGCCAAATACTCGTGACCGGGCGCATAACCGCGGTACGGCGGTCGCATCGACATCACTCGTTCGAAGCCGTAGCGCTGGGCTTTTTTGCCGTTGATGTAAAGAAATGGCGAATCAATGCGCAACTGGTCGCCAGGCAGACCGGCCAATCGTTTAATATAAAAAGGCGCTCCGGCGATGGGGTCCGGACGAATCGCCGGAATATTATTTGTCCTGAAGACAAAAACATCCCCGTTATGCGGTTTAACAAAGTTGTAGCTGCATTTATCGACAAACACCTGGTCGCCCGTGTCGATCGCCCCCCGTGCGATAACTTCGCCGCGATGACAAATCCGGCCTGGCAAGACATTGAAATCCTGACGAAGCGTGTCGGGCGGAGCGTATACGAGGAAACTTTGCCGCTCACATACGAGGCGCGAAAAAGTAAAAAAGAACCCTACTTTCTTAGGCACGATCTCGGAAATCTGGTCATCCTCGCGCGACACCACGTCGATGTAATTACGACCCAGAAGAACAAATTCCACGATCTGTCGCAGAAAATTTGGCTTCGGCTCAGTACTCGGATGACCGATAATTCCGTTTAACGTCGGTTGCATTGAGCCGGTGGGAATTTTGAACGGCTGCAGGAAATAGGAGCGAATCCCCACCGCGATCACGATCGCAACCAAAATCACTTCGCAGTTTTCTCGCCAATGCGATTCCCACGTGACTGGTGTGAGTTTGTGCAGCGTCTTATCAAGTGTTTCCGCCGCGCCGTGAATCTTCTCCCGGTCTCTTGAGCGCATGGATTCCCGAAGCGTCTGCATTTCGGACACGATTTGTTCCCGGTCGGCGTCACTGAGTTTATCGTGTTTATAACGAAGGTACTTCCGGGCGTGCCGCAAAAGCAGCCGGCTGTGTTTAATATGGCGCGATGTAAACATGGTTAGAGAATGACGAAGCTCGAATGACGAAGCTCGAATGAAGCACGAAGCTCGAATGACCGACAACGACCTCGCCAGATTTCTAGCGTCTCGGATTTAGTCATTCGGATTTCCTTCGTCTTTCGTCATTCGTCATTCGTCATTCGGATTTCGTTATTTCAAAGCGCGTCACTGCGCTTTGAGATCCCGACAAACACTTCCTCCAGCCGCCTTGTCATTCCGAGCGAGGCGAAGCGGGAAGAATCTCTGATTTCCAGACTCATTGCGCTTTCAAAACCTCGATGAACGCCTCCTGCGGGATGTTGATTTTTCCGATGCTTTTCATCCGTTTTTTTCCTTCTTTTTGTTTCTCCAGTAATTTTCGTTTGCGGGTGATATCGCCACCGTAGCATTTCGCGGTGACATTTTTTCGTAAAGCGGAAACACTCTCGCGTGCAATAATTTTCCCGCCTATCGCAGCCTGAATTGCCACCGCATAAAGCTGACGCGGGATCACTTCCTTCAATTTGGCCGCCAACTGGCGTCCACGCGCCTCGGCTCGATCCTTATGCACTATGGTAGAGAACGCATCAACGGGTTCGCCGTTAACAAGCAGGTCCAGCTTCACCAGCTTCGCAGCCCTGTAACCGGCGTGCTCGTAATCCATCGAACCGTAACCACGCGTGATGCTCTTAATCTTGTCGTTGAAATCGACAAGAATTTCGTTGAGCGGCAATTCGCAATGCAACATTACGCGACGCGTATCCAGCGATTCGGTGCGTTCCATCTGGCCGCGCTTCTCCAGAATCAATTGCAGGATGTCACCGATGTTTTCATTCGGGCAAAGCACGTACGCGCTTACAATTGGCTCCCGGATTTCTGCGATCAGGCTCGGGTCGGGAAGATGCGCCGGGTTATCGATCAGGATTTTCTCGTCGCGTGTCGTTAAGATCTCATAGATCACGCTGGGGCTGGTCGCTATGATATCCATGTTGTACTCGCGTCGAAGCCGCTCCTGAATGATCTCCATATGAAGCAACCCAAGGAACCCGCAGCGAAATCCGAAACCCAGCGCAACCGAGCTTTCCGGTTGATAAACGAAGGCTGAATCGTTCAGCCGCAGCTTGCCAATCGCGGTCTTTAAATGTTCGAAATCGCCGGTGTTAATCGGATAGATCCCGCTGAAAACCATCGGATGAATTTCCTGGAAACCGGGCAGCGGCTCTCGCGCGGAATGGCGCTGATCGGTAATCGTGTCGCCGATCTTGATGTCGGCGGTTGATTTGATATTCGCAATGAAATAACCGACGTCACCGGGATTCAGTCGTTCCTGGACGCGCATCTTCGGGGTAAAGACGCCCACTTCCTTGATCTCATGTCGGGCATCATTGCTCATCAACATGATCCCGTGGCCCGCCTCCACTGTTCCAGAGACCACGCGCACATAGCCGATCACGCCGCGATAAACGTCAAAAACGGAATCGAACACCAGCGCGCGCAGTGTTTCGTCTGGCGGCGATTGCGGCGCGGGAATGCGCTTCACGATCGCTTCCAGAATTTCCTCAATCCCCATGCCCATCTTTGCGCTTGCCTGGATCGCTTCCTCGGCAGGGATTGCCAGGATCTCTTCTACCTGCCGTAGGACAGAGGGGACGTCGGCATTCGGCAGATCAATCTTGTTGATGATCGGAACAATCGTGAGCCCTTGTTTATGCGCGAGATGAACATTCGCGACCGTTTGGGCTTCCACGCCCTGCGCCGCATCGATCACCAGTAGCGCGCCTTCGCACGCAGCGAGGCTGCGCGAAACTTCGTAGGAAAAATCGACGTGCCCCGGCGTATCGAGCAAATTCAGCCGATAGTTCTCACCCGATTTGCTTGTGTAACGCATCGCCACCGGATGCGCTTTGATTGTGATCCCCCGCTCTCTTTCAAGGTCCATCGAGTCAAGAAGCTGGTCCTGCCTCTCGCGATCCTGGATCGTGCCTGTGCGCTCCAGCAACCGATCCGACAAAGTTGTCTTGCCGTGATCGATGTGCGCGATGATGCAAAAATTGCGCGTCAGCTCAATGGCCATGGAAGCGCCACTATCGAGTCTGGTTGTGCGTGGTCAATCGCCATGCCGACGCTATTTGTCCCCTTTCCCTTATTTAGTTAAGGTCTGTGGCATGCCAAAGCTGATTATTTCAGGCGTTACACACGAGTTGGTCGATGAGGCGATCACGATCGGGCGCGGTCCGGATAACACCATCGTCGTCAACGATCCGTCTATCTCGACGCATCACGCGCAGTTGCTCCTGGAAGGCGATACGTATCGATTGAAGGATCTTGACTCGACCAATGGCACGCGTGTCAACGGCAAGCCTGTAACGGAGGCCGTGCTGCGTTTTGATGATCGAATTCGTTTTGGCGCAGCCGAGGCGAAATACGAGTCGTCGGAAGTCGGCGGTTCAAAACCGTTACCGAAGCCGGAGGAGATCAAGGCTCATTTCACGGAAGCTGGCGCAGAATTGCTCCATTTGAGCAGCGCATCTCCCCTTCGCCGCCAGGAACAGCTGAACGACCCAGTGCGTACTGGAATTCTTATCGGCCTGGGAATTGTGCTGTTTGTCTTTCTAGGAAGTCTCGTTGCGGTGCTGATGATGCACGCGCCAAGCCTTTGACCTGTTGCACGACAGGAACGCGGCGAACTGAGATGTCAAAGGTTAATGAGGAAGCGCGAATGTCGAATGACGAACCACGAAAAACGATCCGCCATTCGGTAAACGCTTTTGGTTCATTTGATTTTCATCATTCTTTCGTCATTCGTCATTCAGATTTCGTCATTCTTGCAACATGACAGGCACGCCACAGCGACTTCTTCTCTTCGACATCGACGGCACGTTGATCCACTCGGGTGGCGCTGGCGTCCACGCGCTGATACTTGCGTTTAAAGAGCGGTTCGGAATCGACGACGATTTTCATGACATTGAGATTGCAGGCATGACCGACTCGGGAATTGTCTTCAGCATCCTTAACAAGCATAAAATTCCCGCGACTAACGAAAACGTGAGCGGGTTCCTGGACAGCTACGTCCATTTTCTTTCGGTGGAGTTGCCGCGCCGAAAAGGCAAACTGCTTCCCGGAGTCCTGGAGTTACTCGAACGACTGAAATCGCGGCCACACGTCGTGCTGGCGCTTCTCACGGGGAATGTGTCCCGCGGCGCGCGGCTAAAACTTGAGCACTACGGCGTCTCGCATTTCTTCGAATTCGGCGCATTTGCCGATGATCACCGCGACAGAAACGAGCTCGGCCGATTTGCTCGCGCCCGCGCGAAGGAGAAACACGGACGGGAGTTCGCCGCGTCCGAGATCGATGTCATTGGCGACACCCCGCGCGACATCGCGTGCGGCAAAGCCCTTGGCGCGCGCACGGTCGCCGTCGCAACCGGCAGATGGGGCCGGGACGAGCTTGCAAAGCATCAGCCGGATTTTTTGATTGATGATCTCTCCAATGTGGAAACAATTATAGACACACTCGGATGGTGATCCGTTAACGTATTGCACGGTGAAATGAAAAACGACCCAGCCTCATCAGATATCAAGCCACGTCAGAGCCGTTCCAACGTTGTGCCGCTCAAAGGGGAAATCGATTTGCACGTATCCCCGACGGTCACGGCAACGCTTAACGAGGTGATCGACAAGAAACCCGAGCGGTTGGTGGTCGATCTTTCCGAAGTGAGCTACATCGACAGCGCGGGGCTCGCGGCCTTGATTCAAGCGATGCAAAAGGTGGAAGGAGACGGAGGCAAATTCATGCTGGCCGGATTACAGGAAACTGTGCGCTCGATCTTTGAAATCTCGCGGCTCGATCAGGTCTTTCAGATTTTCCCGGATGCGGATGCCGCGCTGGCTGGCTAGTCAGACCGGCAACGCAAATTCGTTGAGGACAGCAGACACTCACACTGCGACCGCAAAATCTGAATTGTAGGACGTTTCTGTGAAACGCCGATGGGTTGGCGTCTGACACAGACGCGCTACAGGGCGACGCGCGTCAAAATTTCAAGCGTTTGCGCGACGTTCTTCGAAATATCGAATTGCGATGCGCGTTCGATGTTAGCCGAACGGGCTGCGTCGCGACGGGATTGATCCGACCAAAATTGAATAGCACCACGCAAGCCGACCAGATTGGCCGGATTGTCGACAACTGATCCGTGCACGCCGTCTTCGATGATTTCGCTGAACCCGTTGGAACGCGTTGTGATTACTGGTAACCCGCTGGCCAGTGCTTCGAGGCAGGCATTCGAGAAGGGGTCGTAAATCGTGGGCAAAATGAAGATGTCCGCTGCCGTGTAGAACGGCATCAGGTCTGCAACTTCGCCGAGAAATTGCACGGGATCCTCGCGCCAAAAACGCGGGCGCATCGTTCTATATGGCTTGGCGTTTCCCCGGCCGGCGACCACTAGCTGTATTTTTCGATTTTTACAGAGCGCCATCGCTTCGATTGCAAACAGCAAGCCTTTGCGTTCCCAGCCAGAACCGGCGAACAACAGCGCAATTTGATCCTGCTTGAGTTTCAACTGTGCGCGAGATTTTTCGCGGAGCCCGGGATCGAACCTGAATTTGTCTAGTGGGACGCCATTGCGCACGACGTCGATCTTGTCTGCCGGATAACGGTAAAGATCGGTGATCTCGTCCACGACCATTTGCGAAGCCGCGATCACCCGCCCAGCCTTCCGCTTCTCAAAAAGCGATTCCTCCAGTTGTAATAAATCGCGATGCTTCCGGCTGGCGCTGCGGATAAATTGCTTCAATGGGACCTCGAATTTTCTCCTGCGCGCAAGCCACGCGCGGTGAACACCGTCCCCAGCCCGGTACACGTCGCAACTCCAGACGCGCTCGAGACTAAACAAAACATCGCACTGCAGCTGCGGTCTGGCTTGCTCAAGCTCGTCAGCAAAACCGGTGACAGTCGCGTTGCCCAGGCGTGTTATCGATCCAAATGGCCATTCGCCCTCAGGCCATTCATTCGTGGTTACAAGCTGGACCTCGTGGTCGACTTTTACGATCCTATCTGCAAGCCGTTTCAAGTACGCCTCAGCGCCACCGCTGCGCGAATAACCACGGCGAACGAAAGCGATTCTGAGTTTTCTTGTCATCCCGAGCGAAGTCGAGGGATCCCGTCGCGCACACTTAAGTCATTTCCACGGGATTCCTCGATTCTGCTTCGCTTCGCTCGGAATGACAACTTTACACGCTCCACGTTCGCCAGAATACTTGTAAGCCGATGCTGGGTGAAACCCTAAATCCTCCTGCGCCAATGATCTGTCCGGGGCCTGCGGCGCGTACTTTACCACGGCGTTTGTTGTACTCGATCTTCGCCCGGATTGGCGGTTCCGGTCTCGATACGGACGCTTTTGAAACACTGCGTGCGTCATATCGCGGAGGATTTCTGGGGAAAGCAGTCGCCTATGACAACCGGCAAAGGGAGATCCCTGCTTCATTCATCCACTCGCTACGGTGGCATCCGGTGCGACTGATTTCCTTTCTTGACCGGCCTTATTATTATGGAGCCAAGAAGAAATATCTCGACTGGATCGCCTCACGCCAATTAGCGACCAAGCGTTACGATCTGTTTCATAGCTGGTCGGGTGATTGCTTGCGCTCGCTGCAAGTAGCGAAACGACTCGGCATCCCGTCCATTGTCGAGATCCCGACCTGGCATCGCGACGGTGGCAAGCAGAAAATCCACCCCGACAAGCAAGCGACGACAGGCGATGTTTCGACGTTTGAAAGGTGGAAAAACCGTCTGTTGCTCCAACGGAAGCGGTTTGTGAGGGAATATGAGCTCGCTGATCTGTTGCTGGTTCTGTCAGACAAAGCAGCCCACACATTTCGGGTTCGAGGTTTTCCAGAGGAAAAGCTGTTTTATCTCCCGCGCGGAGTGGATGTAGAGCGCTTCAAGCCGGGGACGGTCCCGGCAACATTTCGCGTCGTGTTTGCCGGTGCATTGATCAAACGAAAGGGAATTCAACACGTGCTCGAAGCGTGGCACCGCCTCAATCTGTCAAATGCCGAACTGTGGCTAGTCGGGTTTGTGCATGACGAAGCGAAGCCATTTCTAAAGGAGTTCTGGCGCGATAATATTCGCGTTGTCGGGTTCGTTCGCGATCCGGAGAATTATCTCAACCAGGGAACAGTCCACGTTTTCCCCTCGCAATGGGAAGGTAGCGCGAAAGTCACGTACGAAGCGGCAGCGTGCGGATTGCCGCAGATCACCACGCATGAGGCAGGTGATGTGGTGCGCAATGGAATTGAGGGAATCATCGTAAAGCCCGGCGATGTTAACGCTGTTGCTGCGGCGCTGGAGCATTTGTATCAGCATCGGGAAGTCGTGAAGGAAATGAGCACTGCTGCCAGACGTCGCGTCGTGGAAAATTTTACCTGGGACCATTTTCGAACGCGATTGCTGGATGCATACGAAACCGCGATGCGCATGGCGCGATGATTTCACTCTGTAGCGGCGGTCTGTGACCGCAGAGCGTTTCGGCGCTCTTAGAGCGCCGCTACAGTAAAAAAGGCGGATGAAAATTCTTCTCCTGCAACTCAAGCGAATCGGCGATCTGATTTTGACCACGCCTGCGATCGCCGCCTTGCGTAGCAATTATCCGGATGCGCACATCACCCTCGCAGTTTCGAACGAATGCGCTGAACTGCTTCCTGCCATCTCGAACGTCGATCGCGTTCTAATCGCGCGACGCAATCTGCGGGACGTCGCGATGGTTTCTTCTGTCGCCGGCAAAAGATTTGATTATTGCATCGACTTTACCCGAAACGATCGGTCGGCTTTTTTGACTCTACTATCAGCTGCGCGGAGACGGGTTGCCTCGTACCGGGTCCGCGAGCAATCCAAGACACGCGCCAGGGTCTACACGGATCTTATTGGAGTCCGTGTGCGGGATTTGCACACGATCGACTACAATCTGGCTTTGCTTGAGCCGCTCGGCGTCCGTGCTGCTTCATCCGCTCCGCAGCTCGAACTTCCGCGAACAGCGCGCGAAAAAGCGGAGAGGCTTCGCCATGATTGGAAAATCGCGCGACCTTACGTGATTTTGCATCCCGGCTCGGCTCGCCCGGAAAAACTATGGGACGCTGCGCGATGGGCAGAGATCATTGATCACTTCCGCGAAGACAACGAATTCGATTTCGTTTTGACGAGTGGACCAGCCGCACATGAGCAAACGCATATCGCAGCAATTACACACCGCACGCGGCAAAAATTCATCGACCTTTCTGGAAAGACAGATTTGCTTACGGTGGCAGCGTTAGTTGCTCAGGCGCAGCTGCTTGTGACAGTCGATTCGGCACCTGTGCACTTCGCGGCTGCGTCACATACGCCCCAGGTGATCCTGTTCGGCCCGACGAATCCGTTTCATTGGCGGCCAACGGATAGTCCGGCACTGATTTTACACGGAAAATCTGGCGCGCCTGTGACCGAGTTTGCGTCGGTTCGTCCGCGTTTCCCGATGAGCGAAATCTCGACGAAAGCTGTGATCGGTGCTATGGATTCGCTGCTGTCGCAGCATGCGGCGGCCCGAACGTCATGAGCGACGCAAAAGCGGCTAAGAAGAAACTGTCATTCTGGCAAACGTTACGTGCAGCCTCCGGTCCGTACCGGCGGCTCCTCGGTTACATTAAGCCGTATAAGACCCGTTTTATCGTGGGTTTGCTTTTGGGCTTTGCGTACGGCGGAGTCAGTTCGCTTTTGCCGCTGGCCATTTCCCGGGTGACAGGCACGATTTTCCATGGCGCTGCTCCTAATCCAACCGATCTGCGCTCCAATTTAGGAGCCTTGGATACAGGGCCAAAGATCAATTCGATTCTTCTGATCTGCCTCGCCATTCCAGCGATCATGACCGTGCGCAGCCTTTGCTCGTACGGAAATACCTACTGCATGCAATGGGTGAGCAACAAAGTGGTGACCGATATTCGCGGTCAGCTTTTCAACAAGATGGTGCGCTCGTCGATGGATTTCTTTAACAAGATGCGTTCAGGACTCTTAATTTCCCGAATCACCAACGAGACCCGGGTGGTCCAAATGGCTTTGACTGCCGTCAGCAGCGATATTTTTAAGCAACCAGTGCTGATCATTGGGGCAATCAGCGTTCTATTTCTGATGGATTGGAAGTTTACGCTTATTACGCTGGTTCTTTTTCCAACCTGTTTGCTGCCCCTTCGCATCTATGGGCGTCGCGCGCGCAAAGCGCTCCGGGGTCAGTTTGAAGGCATGGGCGAAATGGTAGTGACGATGCAGGAGACATTCGCCGGCATTCGGGTGATCAAGTCATTCGCGCGCGAAGCCCACCAGGAAAAGGAGTTCAAGCGCAGCAATCAACTGCAATTTTCGCAGATGATGCGCATTATCCGGTCGATGGAGGCTACTGGCCCACTGGTCGAAACCATAGCTGCGATCGGGATAGGCCTGGCGTTGCTCTATGTTTACGCTGCAAACCTGAGCGCGGGGCGATTTTTTGGACTGATCTCAGGAATTTTTCTTCTCTACGACCCGATCAAAACGCTTAGTAAGCTCCAAATTGTGATGCAGCAGTCAATCAGTGCGACAACAGCGATTTTCGCTCTCCTCGATACTGAGCCGACTGTACGAGATTCGCCAGAGGCCACCAAGCTGACCTCCGCAACTGGCCAGATCGACTTTGAAAATGTGACGTTCCGTTACGCGAACACAGTCACGGATGCTGTTAGCAATCTCACATTGCGTATCGAGCCCGGTAAAACCTTTGCTTTGGTCGGCGCGAGCGGCGCAGGAAAAAGCACGATTCTTTCGCTGATCCTGCGTTTATACGATCCGACTTCCGGGGCTGTAAAAATCGATGGTCGCGATCTTCGTTCCGTGACGCAGAAATCATTGCGCGAACAGATGGGGCTCGTTACGCAGGAGACATTTCTGTTTCACGACACAATCTTCAGCAACATCAAGTTCGGCCGGCTCGATGCGACGCCGGAAGAAGTGCACGAAGCAGCGCGAGCGGCTTATGCGCATGATTTTATTGTCGCCCAGCCAAAGGGTTACGAAACAGTAATTGGCGACAAGGGCTGCCTTCTTTCCGGTGGCCAGCAACAGCGCCTTGCCATCGCACGCGCTGTTCTCAAGAACGCGCCAATTCTGTTACTCGACGAAGCTACTTCATCGCTCGATTCCGAATCGGAACAGCAAATTCAAAAAGCCCTCGCGGAACTTGCGACTGGCCGCACGGTAATCGCCATTGCTCATCGCTTATCCACCGTCTTGTCCGCGGACCAAATCATCGTAATGGACGGGGGGCACATCAAGGAGATCGGCACGCACGCCGAGCTTCTCGAAAAATCCGGCTACTATCGCCGGTTATACGATCACCAATTCAATCGTATTCATGATGAACCTGCCATTGAGTCAGCCTTCGCTGTTGAGGAGCTAGTCTAACGATCACCTTTGTAACCATCTAATTCTTTTAACTCCTTATTCCTGGCCTTTAGGCAATGGCATTCAACATCGACCTGCACACACACTCGTTTTTTTCCGGGGACGGTGTCTCCAGTCCGGAAGACATGATCGCAGCCGCGCGCGCCAAAGGTTTGCATGGCTTTGCAATCACCGATCACAACACATGCGATGCGGTCAATTACCTGCTCCAAAAAGGCTTGATGCGACTCGACGGATTGCCGGTAGATGATTTTCTCATTCTGCCGGGAGTCGAGGTGACTACCGCGGACGGGCACCTCCTTTGTATCGGTGCCGAGTTGCCTTACCTGAAGGGAAAACCGGCTCGCGAGGTCTGCGACATGATCCACGAGCGCGGGGGACTGGCCATTCCTCCGCATCCGTATGATTTGTTTCGCGCTGGAATCCGGTTCGCTACGCTAGAGACGCTTCCGGTGGACGCGATCGAGGTTTTTAACGCAGCAACGACGCTTCGCCGTTACAACCGTTACGCTTTCAAATACGCGCAGATCCGCGGTCTCCCAATGACTGCGGCCAGCGACGCACATCACGCCGCCGCTGTTGGCACCGCTTACACGATCATCAATACGGACGACTTTTCCGTGAAAGGAATTCTCGCGCAGATCGTAAAGAGCAACGAACTAAACCAGCAATACCAGACCCCGCGAGACAGCTTGCGCAAAACCTGGAACAATTGGTTGCGGCTGCGGCGACGAAGGAAAATTCCTGAGCTTGCCGCAAAAGACCGCAGCGCTAACGGCCACTGAATGCGATGCTGGCTACTAAGTAATGACCACTAATGATGAGTCGACGAATTTTTTCGCGCGCGTGGCGCTCTTTGGAGTGCGGCGGCTTGACGCGGCTTTGGGCTTAAACCATTCAACACTTTAACTCCACTTCAATTTAGCCATGCCAGCTTACATTATCGTCGAGATAGAGATCCTCGATCCGGTCGGTTACGAAGAATATAAAAAGCTCGCCGGTGCGAGCGTCGAGAAGTATGGCGGAAAATACATCGTGCGCGGCGGCAAAACCGAACTGCTCGAAGGCGATCGGCAGCCCAAGCGCATTGTGGTACTCGAGTTCGAATCAGCGCAGCGCGCCAAAGAATGGCTGAACTGCGAAGAATATCGCGAGCCGCGCAAAATGCGTCATCGCACCGCCAGAACAAACATGATTCTGGTGGAAGGCATGTAGGCTAGGCGCGCCTCGAAGCGAAATGTCGCGCCGGGTGTAGGGCGTTTGTGTCAAACGCCAATTTCTGACTCGGCAAAGCGCCTCATTGAGTGCTCTCCCGTTTCTTGCGTTCCCGCGCGGGGTTTCCGACGACGATGCTTCGAGGTTCCACATCCTTCATCGCAACTGCTCGTGCACCAACAATTGCTCCCTCGCCAACCGTGACACCCGGGCCCACGAAAGCATCCGCACAAACCCACGCGTCGGAGCCAATCACAATCGGCGGACGTAGCAGCGGAAAATCCGGCTTGGTATGATCGTGCGTTCCCGCGCAAAGATGCGCGCGATGCGAGATCGTGACGCGCGACCCGAGCGTTACGCGGCCAAGATTATAAATAAAAACGTGCTCGGAGATCGCGCTTTCATCTCCAGCCTCGAGATTCCACGGGAAATAAATCGTCGCCGATGGGTAGACATTCACACTTCGGCCAATCTTTGCTCCAAAACAGCGAAGCAGAAATCGTCTCCAACCAAAACAAGGCCTTGGACTGAACCGGAAAAGCGGCTGTGCGAACGTCCACAGCACGCGGCGACTCATCTCGCTGGGTGTGTACTTCTGCGCTCGGCGATTCTGCTCAACATCCAGCATAGCAAGTCAAATCTCGGACGATATTAGCTATCATAAAGAGGCCCCAGGGCGCACCTCATAAATCGCGTTGTCATGTTGAGCGAAGCGAAACATCTCTGGTCTATTCCGTTCAAGATCGACCTGGAATGTGATCCGCGATTCTTCGCTCCGCTCAGAATGACATTATGAGGTGCCCTGTTCGCACAATCTCACGGTTTCCGGCGTCGGCCCGCCAAGCATCCACTCATAGACCGAGCGCATTTGGTCGCCAATTCGTGGCCACGAAAAATTTGTTGCGACGAGGGCTCGCCCGCGATTTCCCATTTGGCTTCGATCATTATCACTCATTTCGATCAGTACTTTCAGACCGGCGGCAATTTCCTGGCGAGTTGTTCCAATTCGCAGCGCCGCATCGGCCTTGAAACCTTCGGGCAGATTACACTCGGGAGTCATTAGTACGGGCTTCGCGTATGACCACGCTTCAAGCACCGCCATCGGAAGCCCTTCACTCAATGACGGCAGGATAAATGCGTCACACGAGCGATAGCATTCGCTTTTGCCCGCGCCGAATTTCGGGCCGAGAAAAACGACCGAAGCCCCAGTTGCAACACGCTTGAGTTCGCTCTCGTACCCGCCGTGATCCCATCCGGCGATTGCGAGGACCCAACCGCCGGCGCTGCCGCGTTGAGAGTTAAAAGTGTCGCTCCATGCGCGAATCAGATTCGAGATATTTTTCTTCGGGTGAAGTCGACCAAGGTAGAGGAGAGTTTTTCGATTGGCCGGCTGACTTTTCGCGTTGCCTTCGCCAAGAGCCGGCAAATCAACCCCATTGGGAATCACGCAAATCGGGTTGCGTAACCCATAACTGCGGATCGATTGTGCTTCAGCTTCCGAGAGGGCGCGCACGCAAGCGGCCCCGCGCAAATGTTGATTTTCATAAAGAAGCGCAGCGATTCGTTTTTTCCACATTGCGTTTCGCACCGCCCAAGGTTCCAACATTCCGTGCGGATGAACGACATAAGGGCGACCCGTCTGCCGATGCCAGCGATGCGAGCCGACAGAGCAATATTTCCACAAACCGTGCACGGACAGAATGTCGAGATCGGCGTCGAGCATCGCGGGGACGAGCTCGTTTGAGTAACCCCACACGCGCACTCGCGGACGAAACGTCTGAACCGAAAGCGGCTGCCACTCCTCCGAATCGACAGCACTCTGTTCGTCGCGGATCCCAAACACTCGCACATCCGCATTCGCGGATGCTACCGCTTTGGCAAGTCCGCGTACGCTTTGAAACAGTCCGCCCGCTTTGCGGGAAACGCTGCTGACCAGAAAACCGACTCTCATCCAGCTCCGAGCAGATAAATTGCGTCGGCCCCGTGGTGGCTCGCCCATTTCTCCAGGCGAGTTTCGATTTGAAAATTTGCCCACGGCCACAAGCGATCGCCGAACGGAAAACCAACGATGTGGCGCCGCGTCTCCAGAATTCGCAACCCGGCGCGGTCGCACGCGCCGGAGACGTTTTGTTGAGAGAACCAGGAAATGCGGTATCCGCGCCGGGCCAGCTCACTTCGCGAAGTAAGTGCGCGGACGATGCGTGTGCCGAGATGATTCGTCAGTGTTGTCTGCAAAATAATTCGACCGCCAGGCATGAGCATCGATTTCAAATGCGGTAGTAAAATGTCCAGCCGTCCAGTATGCGCAATCAATCCCAGGCAAAGAATAAGATCGAAACGCGAATCCGATGGCTTGAAGTTGAACACGTCTGACTGAACGAATTCAAGTTCCGCGTTTTTGATTTGCGAAGTGAGAAGGTCCTTTGCGCTCTGCAACATCGCCGGCGAAACATCGACGACGGTCGCGTGATTAAATCGGCCCGACTTGAGTAATCCGCGTGTTATCTCACCTGTGCCTGCCGCGCAGTCGAGCAATCGCCCCGACAACGCGCCACCTAATTCACACGCGAGTGCCAGACGTTCTTGAAAATTGAAGTTTGCACCCGACGCGTGCTCCTCGAACTGGCGCTTGTGAGTCTCCGGAAGCTTATCGAAATACTCTGCTACCGGATCATTCTCTTTCATCGCGCATAACTTGCTGCGACGAGTAACAGCGCGCGATCCATTACTCCAAATCTCTTTTGCGGAACTTCCATCGCCATGCTGGCTGCGCGCTCGAACCCTTCACCAAACCGTTCCGGCGCGAAATTCGCTGCGATCCTGTAGCTGTTCTCGCCGATGCGCCTTCGCTCCTGATCCGACAATGAAGCCATCTCTAACAGCCGCGTCGCCAACTCGTCCTCGTTAGTTGGATCAAAAGTAAACCCGTTGCCATTAACCAGCTCCGGTGCACATCCACATCGGTTCGATACAATCACGGGTAGGCCCGACGCGATGGCTTCGTTCACGACCAAGCCCCATTGCTCAGACGTGCTGGCATGCACGAATGCATTCGCCAAAGCGTAGTAAACCGGCAATTCATCGTACGGCTTGAAACCTGGCAGATGCACGCGCTCGTTCAGATTGAGAGTTGAGAGTTGAGAGTTGAGGGTTTCCCGCAGCGGGCCATCACCAAGAAGCACGAGGTCCCACGGCACTTTCGCTGCGATTTCGGACCGCCGACGATATTCCGCGTAAGCTTGGATAAGCCTTGGAAGATTCTTCTTCTCGACGAACCGCGCTGAGGCAAGAAAGTAGTTCTCGGGCAAGCTGCGCTTATTCCGAATCTCGAATTTCGAATTTCGAATTTCGGCGGTGTGTCGACCAAAATAGTCGTTATCGACTACATCGTACCCGATGAAGATCCGTTCGCGCGGCATTCCGAGTTCCACCAGATACTCGACGTGGCGCTGGCCGCCCACGAGTGCGGCAGAGAACAGATCAACCATTCGCCGCTTCATGGCTTCCTTCCACCAAGTGCGAGGTTCATCCTGCCGAGCGCTCTCAGACATCACGATCATGGGTATCCCCCGGCGCACACAGCAATCCGCGGCAATGAGCGATCCAAAATTATTCCAGCCATTAACCGCGACAACATCTGGATTCGTCTGCTCCAAGGCCGACCAGAACGCAGCCCGAAGCTCGGCGTTGCATGGGGATTGAGCTGTCGCTTCCTGGAACAGCAAAACTTTGGCATAGCGCTCAGGCGTGTTCGCTGCGCCCCATGCGTCATAACCTTTGGCTGACCATTCAATACCGGTCACCGATAACCTGTCCGCCGCAGCATTCAACCGGGCATGGTGATAAGGACCGATGTGATGAAAAACGACCGCGACAGCAGGCTTGCGCTCCATTGGCGCCCGAAAGATTAACTTCCAATCTTCCGCGGAACCACTCGAATGTTTCCGAATGTGGACTCCGTGTTCGTGCTAGTACGAAATGCGGAAGTCCGCTGGAAGGGCCGAGCTTGCACCCGCAACGCCATCCGAGCCATATGTCTCTTCACTCGCACCGACTTTAGCCGCCGGAGTCGAAAGTGGTTGTTGGCCTTTGGACTTGATCGAGTCGTTTAACGCGGGCAGGTCCTGCGTGAGGAGTTGATCGAATTGTTTCGTAACCTCATCGAGTTCACGTTTAAGCGTGTCGATGTAAGTGATCTGATACGTGGCGGGTTTGCCTTCGTAGCTCAGAATTGCTCCGTAAAGCTGGTCGGTGTGCTCACGCAAACGTTCCTCGCCCGTGATTGCGCCGCCTTCAGTCGTGGCGACGATCTTCTTTCGCACTGCGTCCACTTTTCCGTCGAAATCTGAGATCTGCTTGCGAAGCGGATCGCCGTCCGGCACTGCGGCGCCCGTCTGGGCAAGTGCTTGTCGCAAGCCTACAATCCGAGCCATTAACGCGCTCTCGTCGTCAAACAGCCCAACAACTCGCATCGCCGCATCGAACTGCGCCTTGCGATCTGCCGTGCTAAATTTCGCCCGGCGATCAAGCCCGACCGTTAGTTTCGTGTCGTAAACTTTTCCTGCCTTCGTTAGGCGCACCGTGTAATCACCCGGCACAAGTCGCGGTCCACGTATTCCCGCAACGGCGATTTGTGCAGCAGGTGGCACATGCGGCGGTTTTGCTCGCATCGTCCACATCACCCGGTTCAAGCCAGGTCGTTTGCTCGCCGGCAATTGGTCAACGACACGCCCGGACGAATCCAAAATTTCGAGCTTCATTTTTCCAAACAAATGCCGCTCGCGCTGATAATAGCTGATCACGGCGGCGTCAGGCGGATTCTCGCCAACGAAAACCGCGTCGCCATTGGCCCACCCACCCTGCCCCTCAATACGCTGTTGGACCGGCCGGGCGGAAACGAAGGCAATATCCTGCTTCAACAAATCCGGAGTCAACGCCCGCAGCGGCGTGATGTCGTCTATTATCCAGATCCCGCGGCCGTGCGTGGCGAGAACCAGATCGTTATCCCGCGGGTGAATCGCCAGGTCGCGAACGGCAACAGCAGGAAAATGGTTGCCCTTGAATTGCGCCCAGCTTGTCCCGCCATCAATCGAAACCCAAAGTCCGAATTCCGTCCCGAGGAAAAGAAGATCAGGTTTAACCAAATCCTCCTTAATCACGTGCGCGTAGCCGCGAACGCTCTTCGGATCCTGCGGTGTAACGAGCGGCGTCCAGGTCTTACCGAAATCAGTGGTTTTGAAAACGTACGGCGCCATGTCGCCAAAAGTATGCCGATCAAAAGCGGCGTAAGCCGTGCCGGGATTGAAGTTGCTGGCCTGCACCCAGTTCACCCACGAATTCTTCGGCAACCCGGGAATGTTACCGGTGACATTAGTCCAGTTTTTACCGCCGTCGCGCGTGAGCTGAACGTTGCCATCATCAGTGCCGACCCAGATCAGTCCTTTTTGCTTGGGCGATTCGCTAATGGAATAAATCGTGGTGTGCATTTCCGCCGACGAATTATCGACCGTTACTCCGCCAGATTGCTCCTGCTTTTGTTTCTCAGGATCGTTGGTGGTCAGGTCCGGTGAAATGCGATCCCACGTCTGGCCGTGATCGCGTGAACGGAATAAAAATTGTGCGCCGATATAGATTGTTCCCTTCTCGTTAGGCGAAAGTGCTATCGGCGTGTTCCAGTTGAACCGCAGTTTCTCGTTGTAATTCGGTCGTGGCTTGATGTCACGAGCCTCATGTGTGTTGCGATTAACCCGGCCGATCTCGCCTCCCTGGTACTCCGCGTAGATGTAGTCAGCGTCAGCCGGGTCTTGGAACATCCAGAATCCATCGCCGTTGAACATGTTTTCCCAACGATGATTAGTGATGCCTCCGGGGTACTCCGAGTCGCCGACCCACGAACTATTGTCCTGCAACCCGCCATACACATGATACGGGTCGCTGCCATCGACGCTCACATGATAGAACTGCGATACAGGTAGGTTTTCGCCTTTCCACCATTTGCTGCCGCCGTTGTACGAGTACCACATC
Source organism: Candidatus Udaeobacter sp. (assembly GCA_036488345.1). Classification (GTDB taxonomy): domain Bacteria; phylum Verrucomicrobiota; class Verrucomicrobiia; order Chthoniobacterales; family UBA10450; genus Udaeobacter. The sequence goes on along the minus strand of DASXHS010000079.1, from coordinate 14,468 downwards.
CCGCCATCGTCTCCCGAGAATACGACTTGTGAGTTGGTCGGATCAATCCAGACATCGTGCGCGTCCCCGTGGGCGCCTTGAAAACCGCCTACTACCGAAAAACTCTTTCCGCCGTCCTCGCTAACGATCAATGAACCGTCGGGTTTGAAGAGGCGGTCTGGGTTTTGGGGGTCAACAATCAGGTTGGCGAAATAGAAAGGACGCCAGACCATCCACTGACTTTTGTCGCGTTTGTCCCATGTCGCGCCGCCGTCGTCCGAGACAAATAACGCGCTCTCCGGCGATTCGACAAACGCGTAAACACGTTGCGATTTCGATGGCGCGATCGCCACGGCCAAGCGTCCATACGGCTTCTTGGGGAAACCTTTGTTAACCTGCTCAGTAATCTCCGTCCAAGTGTTGCCACCATCGGTCGAACGGAACAATCCACTGGCTGAAGGCGCCGTCGGAACCGCGCCGCCCGAGCGGTATTCCCAGCCTTTACGCCGGAAATCCCACATCGCGGCAAACATGATGTCGGGATTGCTCGGATCGATCTTCACATCGGTGCAACCGGTCGAAAGATTTGCGCCTTTCAGGACTTGTTGCCACGTCTTGCCGCCATCGGTTGTTTTATACAAACCACGATCGGGCGAATCACTCCACAATGCGCCGGGTACCGCGGCGAATACCGTGTCGCTGTTTCTTGGATCAACCGCAATCCGTCCGATGCGTTCCGATTTCTCGAGGCCAGCGCGCGACCATGTTTCGCCGCCATCGGTGGACTTGTAGATTCCGTCCCCAATGGAAACGCTGTTGCGCGTCCACGTTTCACCAGTGCCGATCCAAACGTTTTTAGAATTCTTCGGGTCGAGCGCGATCGCGCCGATCGATTGCACCGCTTGTTCGTCAAATATTGGGTGATACCGCGTTCCGCTGTCGTCGGATTTCCAAACGCCGCCGCTGGCCGAACCCACAAAGAGCGTGATCTTGCCAGATGGCTCGCGCACTCCCGCGATGCTGGAGATCCGTCCGCTCATTGCCGCCGAGCCGATGTTCCGCGCCCCGAGCCCGGAAATGCTCGAGGAATTAAATGGAGCATCAGCTCCGTAAACAGGAATGGCACAAAGAAAAAGCGATGCGAGAACGCATCGCACAATGGTAAAGACGCCGCGCTGCGGCGTCCGGACGGCGCAGCGCGCCGTCCCTACCGTAACTGTGGGCCTGTCCTCACGTCGTTTTTGGTGATTAAATATCTTCATCTATTGTTCAGCGCTGTGGTTGGGGAATATTTATTTGGCCGGGGAAATGAAATATCGTGTCGTCCACCGGCACGTTGGCTTCGACTTTATCGACGACGACCACTTGTTTGTCGGTTGAGCCCTTGGGTCCGACTGCAATTGAGGTCGGAATAAATACGCCGCCGGCTTTTTCATAGTCGCCAAGATCCGTTTCGACTTCCTCGTACGCCCCGTGTCGCACTCGTTGCGTCACGATTCGGATCTCAAGGAAATGATCGGGATCCAAATAGACAAAACTAACATCCCCGTTTTTTCGGACGACCTTCAGTTTGTGCGCAGGCGTCCCGTCGACATCCTCGGTCCCGAGATACTCAACAGTGCTGCCCTTTGTTTTCCAATCGGCCAACGGACCATCGATCTCGGTATCTTCCACCAGTGCTTTCACATCATCAGCCGACATGCGCTCGGGATCTTTACGCCCGAAAAAGGGTGACACTCTCCAGCCGTCCTTGCCGTCATACGCCTCGATCTGCGTCATCCCTTGGAGCGACGCCTCGGTGCGCACTTCATCTGGACGCTTTTTTGTTTGGAGATAGCCGAGCTCGATCTGTCCCTGGATGGGCACGAGCAATTTACCAGTTGAGCGCAATGTTTGGAGGCTGTTCAGCGCGGCCGCGCCGCCCTTGGCCTCAATGTTCTTGGCAATGAGTTCGTCGACGGTCGGCTGATTCGTTCCCTGTGCGAAAATTACCGGAGCGCTGAGCGCAGCGACGATGAGAGAAATTACGAAACGCAAATTCATAGAAGGTTTGGAGTTAGATGTGAGACAGCGAAGTGCCATGGATATTCAAACGAAGTCGGAAGGCAAATACATGGAGCAATTACTCGTGCCGCAAAGCAACCATTGGATCGATTTTCATTGCGCGGCGGGCTGGAAGATAACAGGCGAGCAGCGCAACACCGACGAAAAGCGCAGCTACGCCGCCGAAGCTGAGCGGGTCGGTCGGTTTCACCCCGTAAAGTAAACTTGCCATCAAATGCGACACGATTACCGCGCAAACAATGCCAATGGCGGCACCCGCAACTGCGAGTTGAAATCCTTGCTGTAGAATAACACGCAGGATGTTCTTCTTTTGTGCGCCCAGTGCCAGCCGAATACCGATCTCACGGGTGCGCTCTGTAACCAGGTAGGAGATCACTCCGTAAACGCCGATCGACGCCAGCAGCAATGCCGTCAGTGCAAACAGTGCGATTACTTCCAGGGAGAAGCGCCTCTGCGACAACGAAGCAGAGACGGTTTCGGTTAACGTTTGCGCACCGAATACCGGAAGCGTCGAATCCAACGACTGCACTTGGTTGCGAACTTCATCGGCAATCCGCGCCGTGTTGAGATGGCCGCGCAACAATATTGCCAAATGTTTCGCACCGGTCTGGTACAGGTTCAGATAAAGTTGCGGCACGTCAGCTTGCGCCAGCGATTCTGTCCGCGCATTCGCGATGACACCAACCACGGTTATCCACGGAGCCCCGGGTCTCGTTGATTTAAACCGCTTGCCTAAAGCTTCCTCGTTAGGCCAATAGGTGCGCGCAAATGCCTCATTCACCACTGCCACTTGCGGCGCCGTGTCGTTGTCAAATTCATTAAACAAACGGCCACGAACCAGCGTTAATCCAAGCAAATGGAAGTAACCGGGCGTAACTCTGGCTCGTTGCACAACGGTCGGCTTTTGTTGATCAACTTTTTGCCCTTCAAACGTCACATAGACGTGCCCCTCAAGGACGTTCAGTTCGTGCCCGGTTTGGTCGAGCGGAATAGTCGCTGGATCACCGATCGCGACTTCTTCTACCCCCGGCAAACTCGCGCAACGCCGAATAAGTTCCCGCACGAACGGCGCTTCCTGCGAAGCCGTCGCGTACTTGTCGACGCTCGCGTCGTTGGGATAAGGCATCCTCGTCCGGACCGTCAACACGTTGCGCGTGTCGAACCCTGTCCTCACATTTAGCAAATCCCAAAAACTGTGTAGCAGGAGAGCTGCAGCAATCATCAGGACCAAAGACAGCGCGAATTCAGTAATCACCAGTCCGCGCCGCGTGCGCGCGCGCTGAGCCGAACCCGCTGAGCCCTGGCCTTCCTTTTTCAATGCCTTATGCAAGTCCAGTCGGCTAGCTTGGAACGCCGGAGCAAGACCAAAAATTATGCCCGATAAAACAGAAACGCAGACGGCAAAAAGCAGAACAGCCCAGCTGATCGAGATTTCGTTGAGTCGCGGGAGATCGTCCGGCACGAATCGCAGCAGAAGATCTTTCAGAGCGAATAAAATCGCCACGCCGGCTACTCCGCCGATCAGGGAAAGGAGCAAACTTTCCGTCAGCAATTGGCGCATCAGCCGCGCCTGACTTGCACCGAGTGCCTGGCGAAGCGCCATTTCGCGTCCGCGCGCACTGGCTCGAGCAAGCAACAGGTTCGCGACGTTTACACAGCTAATCAGAAGAACCAGTCCGACTGCGGCAAACAGCAAAACCACAGACTGCCGAACGTTGCCAACGATCTTATCTTTCAGCGGCACCAACTGAATCCGCCATGCATTTTGGTCCGGATAATCCGCTGAAAATTGTTTTTGTAACGAATCGGCAAGTGCGTCTATCCGTTTCTGCGCCGCTGCAATCGTCAATCCCGGTTTCAGTCGCGCAATTGCTGTGGGCAGATTCCGTCCGCTGCGTCGTGGATGATCAGCCATCGGCGCGCCGTAAAAACTGGTCGCCGCCCAGATCTCGATGTTCCTTTCTTCTGCCGTTCTTCCTGGGGCATCAAAACCGGGAGGCATTACTCCGACAATACGATAGAGGTCGGTATCCATTCGCACGTTCCTATCCAAAACGTGTGGATCGGCGCCGAACGCTCGTTTCCAAAGGCTATCGCTGATCACAATTTCCCCAACAAATCCCGGCGAATGATCGCGCGGATTGAAACCCCGACCTAACTGCGGCTTCACTCGCAGCAACTCAAAATAATTCGGCGCTACGATTAGCAACCGAACCCGGGCAGGTTGTTCCGATCCTGTGAGATTATTTTCGTCAAACCATGTGGGCGAGACGTACTCGAAAATTCCAGAACGCTGCAGATCCTCCCATTCTGGTTGAGACATTCCGACGTCGCGCGCACCGAGGCCTCGAAGGTCGTCCTGAATGGTTACCAATTGTTGGGGCTCCGGGTACGGCAAAGGCCTTAAAAGCGTGGCATCAACGACAGTGAAAATGGCCGTTGTGGCTCCAATGCCGAGCGCGATTGTAATTACGGCGATTGAAGTGAACCCTGGCCATTTCCGAAGCTGGCGCAGAGCGAATTTGAGATCGTTCATGTCACTCCGCGCGTAGCGCCTGAATTGGATCAAGATGTGCGGCTCGCCGCGCGGGGACCAAACAAGCAAGCAACGCCACTAAAGCCAGAACACATGCTGTTGTGAAAAGCAGCGTTGGGTTGTGCGGTGAAATCTGATAGAGCTGCGTTCTAAGTAAGCGGCCGAGCGCGAGGGCCGCCGCGATACCGGCAGCGAGTCCGATTAACACTGGCATCATACCCTGGCCCAAAATGAGCCTGAGTACATCCGCAGCTTGTGCACCCAGCGCAATGCGGACGCCAATCTCCCCGGTCCGTTGAGCAACGCTGTAAGCGACTGCGCCATAAATCCCCACGGCTGCCAAAAGCAAGGCAATGCCAGCGAACAGGCCCAGAAGAATCATCATTAAACGCGCTTGCCCGAGTGCCTGCGCCACGATCGCATCCATGCTTTGCGGGAGCGCAATTGCCAGGCCCGGATTGACCTTACTCAGCGCCGATTGCGCCAGCTTCGTCACCGCATCGCTGTTTAGCGTGCTGAGGACGGCGACACTAATGAACGGAAAATTTTCCTGTGACCACGGCCGATAAAACTCCATGCCCGGCTCTTCTTTGATGCGTTGCGACCTGATATCGCCGACGATCCCGATGATCTCGCATGGCGTCCCGGCGCTCGTCACGAGCAAGGTTTTGCCAATCGGATTTTCGCCGGCGAAAACTTTCTTTGCGCCTGTCTGGCTAATCAGCACAACGTTTTGACTCTCGGCCGCGTCGTGCTCGTTGAATTCGCGGCCAGCGAGCAACGGAATTCGCCACGTTTTGAAAAAGTCCGGTGCCACATCATGACTCGGCGCAGTAACGCGTTGTTCCACCGGCGGCAGATCACGATCGCCTCTTGCGTACAGCGTTCGATTGCCGCCATTCAATGGAATGTCGCCGCTAACCGTAGCGCTCTGGACACCGGGAACGTCGCGGAGCGCATTTAGCAGTTGCTCGATGAAACGCTGACGGGATCCCGCGTCGGCATACTGCGTGGTTGGCAACGTGATTGTTCCAGTCCACAGATGTTGCGAACCAAAACCAAGATTCTGCTGACTCAAGCGCATAAAGCTGCTGATCAACAGGCCCGCGCCCGCGAGCAACGTGACCGAGAGCGCCACTTGCCCGCCGACCAGAATTTTGCGGAACCGTTGTTGCCGCACACTGCCACTTGATCCGCGTCCGCCTTCTTTCAGTCCGTCAACGAGATCCGCGCGCGAGGCTTGGAGCGCTGGATAAACACCCATGAGCAATCCCGTCAAAATTGACAATCCAATCGTGAAGACGAGAACCTCGAGCGAAAGACTGGTTGCGACGTTCCCTTCAAGCGGAAGAAAGTTTGACGCCATTTTCGGAACAAGCGGAACCAACCGCCACGCCACGAATGCGCCGGCACCGCCCGCGAGGATACTGACAAGCAGGCTTTCAAGAACAAAGAGACGGATGATTCCGGAACGCGAGGCGCCGAGTGCCATTCGCAACGCGATTTCGCGTCGACGACTGCTGAAACGAACCAGCAACAGGTTGGCGACATTGCTGCACGCGATGAGCAACACAAAGCAAACCGCAGCGAACAGCGTGATGAAACCAGCACGGAAATTTTGTGTCACATCTTCCGGCAGCGTCCTCAGAGTCGTCGTAAACCCGCTGTCGATTTTATTCGGGTATTGTGTTCGATAACTTTGGTCAAGCGACGGCAGCGCCGCTCTCACCTGCTGGAGCGTGATGTTCGGCTTGAGCCGGCCGATCACGCGCAGAAAGCTCGTGCCGCGCATCATTCGTTCGTACGAAAACCCCGGAAGCTGGAACGGCTTCGTGGTCCAGACCTCCGCGATTGGGTTCGCTCCGAACCAGGTCGCCGGCATGTTCGGGAGCACGCCCACGATCGTGTGCGGCGTGCCGTCCAGCGTGATACTGCGCCCAATCACGTTTCGATCGCCGCCAAGCCGCTTCTGCCAAAAATTCTTCGTCACGACCGCCACGTCGGCGGCCTCTTCTTCCTGCGGCAGGAAGTTGCGGCCGATAATCGGACGGACGCCCAGCAGGTCAAAATAGTTCGAAGTTAAACGGCCGCCAAAGACCTGCACCGGATCGCCAAGACCAGTGAGTGTGAAGAGAAAGAAATTTTCTCCGGCTAATCCATCGAACACGGTTTGGCCGTCGTGAAAATGTTGGTAACGCGGAGTCGACACGCCGATATCCTCCAGATCACGCGATTTGTCGCCGCCATAAAGATGGACCACGCGCGATGGCTCCTTAAACGGCAACGCCCGCAAAAACAGATCGTTAATCAAGCTGAAGATCGCGGTGTTCAATCCAATTCCAATCGCAAGCGTGATAATGGCGAGCGCCGAGAACCCGGGCGATTTCCGTAGCTGGCGAAGAGCAAACTTCAAGTCATTCATAATTATTCGGCTCGAAGAGCAATAACGGGATCAACCCGCGCAGCTCGGCGCGCGGGCAGCCAACACGCGATCATCACCGCGATGCCGAGCACGATCGCTGCGCAAATGCACGCGATCAGGTTCGGCGCCGGCATTTCGGCCCACTGATTTTTGACCAGTCGCACCACTCCGTAAGTCGAAAGCGCGCCGGCAGTGAAGCCTAACGAAAGTAAGACTGCGCCCTGCCGCGCGACGAGCTGGATGATCTGGCGCGCGGTGGCCCCAAGCGCGCTCCGGAGGCCGAACTCGCGTTCCCGTCGCGCGACCTGGAGCGCGAGCAAACCATACAAACCCACTGCAGCGAGAACGAGCCCCACGAGTCCGAATGATGAGACCAGAACGAAAATGAATCGCTCGGTCGTACGCGAGCGCGCGGCTGCATCCTGGAGCGAGACAAAGTTGTATGCGGCGAGATTCGCATTCGCACGCGCGAGCGCGGCGCGGATCGTCGACTCGTTCACCGAACGGCCATCGGTGTGCATAACGAACGTGATGTCTTCAAGCGGTGTCGTAGCGTGCACGAGCATTTGCGCGAGCGGCCGCGCGATCATGCCGAGCACTTCACCGTCGCGCGGATCCGCGATGGCTTTCATGTCGCCGACAACGCCGACAATCGTGAACCAAGGACGAATTCCATCGAGTCGCCCCCAACGGATGCGTTTACCAATCGGTGAATCGTTAGGCCAAAACTTTTTCGCAATACTTTGGCTAATGATACAGACGAGCGGCGCGTCGGCAGTATCGCTCGCATTGAAATCGCGGCCCTGTAACAACGGCTCCCCCATGCTCCGGAAATACCCAGGCACTGGAATGCGCGAGTACGCTGTATAGGTCCCGCGTGGCTCCGGTGCGGGCGCGCCTTCCGCGTTGAATGGTATCAATGTCCACGGCGCATCCATGGGCGACGGCGACACGACGGTGGCGGATTTGACTCCGGGCACTTGCCGCAGTTGAGCGAGCGACGTTTCGAGCGCGCTCTGTTTCGCAGCGGCGCTGGGGAAGAATCGATCGGGAGCGGTGACGTTAAAGGCGAGGCGGTCTTTCGTCTCGAAACCCCATGGCTCGTCGATTACCTTCCGGAAGTATTGCGTCGCGGTGACGCTCGCTGTCAGAAGGGCAGCGGCAATCGCGAGTTCGATCACAACAAAGGAACCGAGTAATCTGCGCGCGCTGCGATCGAGTGTCGCGCCGCGTGATGTGACACTCATTGCACCGCGCAAATCTGTGCGCGCTGCACGGATTGCAGGCAGCAAACCAAAACCCAAACCGACCAGCGTCATGACACCGGCAGCAAACGCGAATACAGGCAGATCGAGCCGGGCTGCGTAGTCGAATTCGCGCATCGCGCTGCCGGTCGCGTCCGCACCTTCCGGACTCAATGCGAACAGCGTTGGCGTAATCCAGAGTGCGATAAGCAAACCCAGCGCAGTTCCGAGCAAAGCGAGCAAAAGGGCCTGAATAAGTTGCTGTCGAACAAGTCGTCGGCTGCTCGCGCCGAGCGCGGCACGCAAGGCAAATTCCCCTTCCCTGTCGATCACGCGGGCGAGCAGCAGACCAGCGAAATTCGCCGCTGCGATCAGCAGCGCACAAACTGCGGCCCCGACAATGACCAGAATTTTCGGCCGCAAATCCATCACAAAACTTTCGCGCAACGGCGGGATGTAAGCGGCGCGGACGTTCGCCGGATTCGGATCGTCGCGATTAATCCTGGCGCACATGCGCTTTACAGCTTCTTCTGCTTTCATCGGCGTGATGCCAGGTCGGAGTCGCGCGGCGCCATACAGATAATGATTATTGATCATCACCGGGTTGTTAGGCTCGAGCGCGAGCGGCAACCACAAACTCGCGCGATACGGATGCCGAAATGCTTTTGGCATTACGCCGATGATTGTCCGCGGTGTTCCATCGATCACGATCGTGCTGCCGAGCACGTCGCGACGTGAATTAAGCGTGTTGCGCCAAAAGTCGTCGCTGATGATGACTACGTTCGCTGCTTTATCGCTCCCCTCTTGTGTAGTGAAGTTGCGGCCCTGCGACAGCGGTAATCCCAGGACATCAAAAAAGTTGTAGGTGACAAGCGCGGCGGGGACGGTTTGAGCTGGCGAACCAGCCTTTGCACTAACGACTGATGCGCCGCCGGTTCCGCCGGCCACATCTTCGAATATATCGCGCCCGAACTCCTTGAACCGCGCAACCGTGCGGTCGCTCAGGTTCAACGTCCCGGAACGCGCGCCATTTTCATCCTGGGCTTCGTAGATCCTAACGAGTCGTTCCGCATTCGGGAAGGGCAACGGGCGCAGGAGCACACCTTCGACGACAGAGAAGATCGCGGTATTTGCACCGATCCCCAGCGCGAGCGTCAGGACAGCGACCAAAGTGAATCCAGGCGATTTAGCCAGTGTCCGCAGCGCGTATTTGAAGTCGGAGATCATAATGATTCGTTACGATTCGTTAAGCGTTCATGATGGGGAGCGCGGGCGCCTCGCCAGCGATTTTTGGCGCCCCGCCAAAAACCTACGATCGGTCCAATGTCTGTGTGTCTTGCGCGCGTTGGAATCGTGTCGCGCGAGGCGCACGACATAGCGGGCGAGGCGCCCGCGTTCCCCAGAAGTTGTCGCAGCGTTTTCATTCAGCACGAAGAGCAATAACAGGATCAACACGCGCAGCACGGCGGGCCGGGAGCCAGCAAGCAAGAAACGCAACGCCGGCAATAAGCGTGGCAATTGACGCGAAAGTGATCGGATCCCACGCGGCGACCCCGTAAAGCAGGCTGCTCAGGAAACGCGTTGCCATGAATGCGCCGAGCAGCCCGATCGCCATGCTGATCGCGACCAGCAGCATCGCCTGGCCAACGATCAACCGGAAAATGTTCGATTGCGCAGCGCCGAGTGCGATCCGGATTCCGATCTCGTTTGTGCGTTGCGAGACGGAATAAGCAAGCACGCCGTAAATTCCAATCGCCGTCAGAAGCAGCGCAGTTCCCGCGAAGATCGATAATAGCAACGCGTTGAAGCGCGGCTTGGCCAGCGTTCGCGACATGTATTCGTCGAAAACGCGAACGTGAGTGAGCGGAACATCGCGATCGAGCGAGGCGAGCTGATCGCGCACCGCGGTAGTAAGGGCGGCGGGATCAGACAGGCTGGTGCGCGCTACGACAAAGACGAGGTTAATCGGAATTTGCGTGGCCGGGACGTACATTTCCGGCGTGAAATCTTTCTGGAGCGAAAGATGTTTCACGTTCCCAACAACGCCGACGATCTCACGCATCTTGGGCTTGTCATCGCCGACACTCCAGCCTGGCTGGATCCGCTTGCCGACCACATTTTGTCCCGGAAAAAATTTCTGGGCGAAGCGCTCATTCACTATGACGACGGGAAGCGAGTCAAACTTGTCCGTTTCCCCGAAAACTCTGCCTTGCAAGAGCGGGATGCCCATTGTCTGGAAATAATCCAGGCCGGTGATGCGCATGGGAGCGTCGTTCCGTTGTCCTTCCGGCAGCGGATGCTCTTCCATGTCGAAATCAGTCGTTATGTTACTCCCGGTCAGCGGCAGAGGCAGAATGATGCTGGCGGAATTGACTCCGGGAATGGTTCGGAGTTTCACAAGTAATTGATCAAAAAACGCGTTCACATTCGCTGGTCGCGGATAGGATGCGTCCGGCAAATTGACGCGCGCAGTGAAAAGATTTTCGGTGCGCAGACCGGTCTGGACGCGACCAAGTCGGGCGAATGTTTGAATCAATAAACCGGCACAAACCAGCAGAATCAGTGCGAGCGCGATCTCCCCCATGACAAGTCCATTACGGAGACGATGCTTGTGTTCGCCTCCAGTGCCGATTCGCGTACCTGTCTTAAGTGCGCTGTTAAGATCGACACGCGACGCGTGCCACGCCGGAACCAATCCGAAAATAACGCCGGTACCTATCGAAACGAGTAGAGTGAAGGCGAGAACGGCGCCATCAAGTTGGATCGCGCCGATGCGTGGGATATTTTGCGGCACGGTCACGATGAGGGCCTCAGTTCCCCACTTCGCGATCAACAGACCGAGGAAACCGCCAATTCCCGCAAGCAACAAACTTTCCGTGAGTAATTGACGAATGATTCGCCTGCGACTCGCGCCCAGCGCCGCCCGCAAGGCGATCTCCTTTCCGCGCACTGACGCGCGCGCGAGCATAAGATTCGCAACGTTTGCATTGGCGATGAGTAATACGCAAACGACCGCACCAAAGAGCACGTAAAGCGCAGTGCGCACGTCCCCAATCAGCTCGTCGCGAAGCGGGGCGACGGTGGCACCAAATTGCGTGTTCGTTTCCGGATATTGTTTTTCCAGCGAAGCCGCGATCGTTCGCAGATCGGCTTCGGCCTGCGCCGCGTTCACGCCCGGCTTAAGCCGACCAAATGCCAGAAGCATGTGATTGCCGCGCTGTTCTGTGTTCGGCTTCGTTCCGTCCGCGGTCGCTGCGTCCTCCGCAAATGTGACGTACATTTCGGTGGCCGGCGTTTCGAAAGGAAATTGAAATCCGCGCGGCATGATTCCGATGACAGTGTAGGAATGGCCCTGGATGCGCAGTGTGCGACCAATCGCAGTCTTATCGCCATTAAAGAGCCGCATCCACAAATCGTGAGTGAGAATAACCTTGAATCCTCCTGGTCCGCCTCCGGCTTGTTCATCGTCGCGAACAAACGCGCGGCCGATCGTTGGCTTCACGCCGAGGACGTCGAAGAACTCCGCGCTGACCTTCAATCCTTGGACATTTTGCGCACCTTGTTCGTTAACGAGCGCATAACTGCCACCGCGATAGATCGACATGCAGTCGAACGTCCGGTTTTGATTTCGGAAATCGAAGAAGTCCGGATAAGAAAGCGAGTTGAACAGGTGGGATCTGTCCGGGTCCCTCAGATTTGTGCTGCCAACAGCAACAAGCCGATCCGGCGACGGAAATGGCAGTGGCTTTAACAACACCGCGTTGACCACGCTGAAAATGGCGGTGTTCGCACCGATACCAAGCGCCAGCATGACCACCGCGACAACAGTAAATCCCGGCGATTTGCGAAGCTGGCGAAAAGCGAGTTTTAAATCATTCATTTCACTCGGTGCGCAGAGCGTCCATTGGATCGACGCGCGAAGCTCTCCATGCAGGGATCACGCAGGCGCACAACGCCACAAAGCCAAGTAGGGCGACGCCGGCGGTGAAGCTGGTTAGGTCGAGCGGACTGATTTCAAACAGCAGGCTTGAAAGCGTGCGTGTCAGGGCGAGCGCCGCGCCGACCCCGAGTAGCGATCCTGCTGCAACGAGAACGAAGCCTTCGTGGAGCACGCGGGAGATGACGCGTCCTCGCGTCGCGCCGAGTGCGACGCGAATGCCGAATTCGCGGGTTCGTTGTGACGTGGTGTAGGAGATCACGCCATAAATGCCGATCGTCGCGAGCAGCAGCCCAAGAGCCGCGAACGCGCCCAGGAAGAAAAGCGTGTAACGCCGCGGAGCTACGGATGTGGCGAGCATTTCCTCGACGCTACTGATTTCCTGCACCGGTTCGTTAGGGCGGATGTGGTGAATGCAATCGCGGAGACCACTTGTTAGGGCAATCGAATTTCCTTCGCTGCGGACGAGGAGATTCATCGCCGACATGTCGTGATAGGTCTCGTCCTGAAGATATGGGAGATAAACCGCGGGCGCGGTCGGACCATCCAGGCTCCCGTGCTTCATGTTACCTACGACTCCGACGATTTCGCGCACGCGCGGCACGTCGTTACTCGTTCGTCGGCCCGGTCCGGTGTAATTAATTCCGATACGTTTCCCAATTGGATTTTCGCCGGGCCAGAATTCCCGCGCAGCTTCTACGTTAATGATGGCAACCGCGGGCGCGGCGGCGTTGTCGTGTTCGTTGAAAAAGCGACCGGCGAGCACCGGATCGCCAACAGTTTGAAAGAAATCTGCGCTGACCCAGGAGCCGTCGATTGTCGGCAAACGTGCGGGATCGTTCGCGCGATCTTGAAACATCACTGTCGCGACCGCAGCATCGCGGCCTGGCCTCCAATCAGACAATGCGACTGAACGCACACCGCGTAGCGACGACGCTTCTCTTAGTACGCTCTGCCAGAATGGCACGTTCTTCGCCGCGTATTTCCGAATGCCATCTGGATCGTTTGGCGGCGAATCGCTTCGCAGGTAAACACGAAGCAACGATTGCGCTTGGAAACCGGGATCCACGTGCATGACGCGCCAGAAGCTGTGCAGCAGCAGGCCAACGCTAACGGTCAGCACAAGCGAACACGCGATCTCCGCGACAACGAGCGCGGATAGGGATGATCGACGGCGTCCGCCTGTTGCCAGATCACGCGGGCGCAATGCAGAAGAGAGATCGAGGCGCGAAAAGTTCAGCGCTGGTATCCAGCCAAAGAGCAGCGTCGTCGCGGCGGCAATCAACACGGCGGCCAACAGCGCCGGCGCGTTCAAATGCACTGCGTCGAGTCGCGGCAACGGGACGTTCGGAATTGTTTTTAACACGCGAAGAAGGCTCCACGCCAACGACAGGCCAGCGGCGCATCCGATAGCGCTGAGCAACATCGCTTCAATCACCAGTTGTCGGCCTATTCGCGCGAAACTCGCGCCGAGGCTCAAGCGCAGAGCCATTTCGCCCTGGCGCTTCACGGCGCGAGCGAGCAATAACGCCGCTACATTGATGCACGCGACGATCAGGATCAGCGCCGCTGCGGCTTGTGTGGCGAACAACGGTACGCGCACGTTCCCGACCAGATCGTCTTTAAGGGGGACCAATTGCACGCGGACGTCGGCTGGTTGTTCCGGTGCGCGACGCAAGATCGCGGTCAGATCTTCCTCCGCCATCGCCGGAGTTACGCCAGGCCTAAGCTCTCCGATTACGCGCAGAAACCTGTTGCTCCGCCACTGCATAAATGGCCAGCTCGGGTTGGTCGTCAGCTTTGGCCAAACATCTGTGTCGGGAAAAAGATCGGACATCGGCGGAAGCACGCCGATGATCGTCACGCTCTCGTCTTGCAGCCGAATCGTGCGGCCGATGACATGTGGATCGCCGCCAAGCTGATTCTTCCAGAAGCGATACGACGCGATCATCACGTCGTTTTCCAGGTACGTATAATCGCGGGGCTCATACAGACGGCCGAGATATGCATGCACACCAAGCGTCGCAAAAAAATCTTGCGATACGCCGGTGCAAGTGACGAGCTTGGGCTCGCCCTCGCCCGTCCAGGTAAATGTGAACCGCGGCAGATATTCAGCGATGTGCGCAAACGATCGGTTCTGGTCGCGGTAGTCGAGGTAGTCGGGACCGGACGCGGCGATTTGCCGTTGCCCCGTTGACTCAGAGCTCGCCCAGATTGCATAGAGGCGAGCGGAATTCGCGTATGGCAACGGTTGGAACAGAATATTCTGCACCACGCTGAAGATCG
>DASXHS010000194.1:0-4246 GCA_036488345.1 Candidatus Udaeobacter sp. | reverse complement strand
TTTGGGAAGGCTGTTTTTGCCGCGACGGAAAGAATGTTGACGACGCTCGAGCCGGGCGGCATCCGAGACGCAAAGCGCTGCGTTAACAGGAACGGCGCAGTAACATTCACACCGACAGTTTGCTCCCATTCGATCGACGTGATCTCGGTGAAAGGCTTCACTACTGCAATGCCTGCGTTGTTCACGAGCAAATCGATCGGGGGCCGCCCAACTTCGGCGATGAGGTCGGACACGCCACGCGCCGTCGCAAGATCGTGAATCAGTGGCGTCACCTTCGCACATTGCGGCTCGACAACTTTGCGCGTTTGGGAGAGCGCCACGGTGTCGCGGCCGTGCAACAACAGTTCCACATCTTTGCCAGCGAGCTTTTCCGCAATGGCGCGGCCGATCCCGCGGCTGGCACCTGTGATGAGATAGCGTTTCATTTGCCGAGGCTAAACTATCGCTCACCCGCAAAACGCTCAAATCACGGCGAGCGAAAAGCTCTGCAAAAACGCACGGCATCAGCTCTGTGGCGTGCGCTGTCCTCAGCGCATCCCACAAACCTTGCAATTCTTCGGCGGGCTCCGCTGAGGACAGCGGACACTACAACAACACTGTTTAGGACCGCGCTATGTTCGCCGCAACGTGAAGCGGTTATTCGTCGTTTCCCACAGACGCAACCGCACCAGCTGATGATTCACACGATCATCAATCTTTGGCCAAAGCTCGCGTACGATGTTTTCGCCTGTCGAAGGCGCGTTGCGAAAATCCTCCGTTTCGAGATCCAGATGGCGATCCTTCCAGGGTTTCAGTGACTCCTGAACCGCGTCGTTCAAGGCAACGAAATCGTAAAGCGTTCCACTGCGCTCATCGTATTCGCCTCCGACTGTTGTCTCTGTCAGGTAACGATGACCGTGCCCGGTCGGATTGTTGCACTTACCGTAAAGCTTGATGTTTTCGGAATCGGAAAGCGTCGCCGTATGCAATCGATGGGCGGCATAAAACGGCACCTGCAGCCCCAAAAAAATCATGTTGTCTTTCCAGGCTTCGGCAAAGAAATCGGCCCGCTCGTGCAAACGAACCCGATGCAGTGGCATCATCGATTTGACGCGTTCGTAGATGTATTCGGCCAAGCTCTCCGTGGTTATTGAACGTTCTTTTAGTCCAATTACTTCGTTAAGATATTGGTGATCGAGTTCGGCGCGCAACGCGCGGACACAGGTGTCGATTTCGTCGTAGCGGATCAAAGGCCGCTTAAGATCGAGTTGCTCCACTCGAAATGTCAGCCGGCAGCGGTAATTGTGTCCATGCGGTGCAGTAGCCAGTCCAAACAGCCGTGCGTTTTCTTCCTGGCTCAAATGTGGCGACATCGTTCTGCGTGCCGCGGAGAATTCGAACCAATAATTCGCTTCGCAGGCGCCGGTGAAATAGTAGGTCGCGCTCCGCTCGGGTGACTCGCTCAAGTGGCAAACACACAGTTTTGCTCCCGCGTCTGAAAACAGCGACGCAACATCGCAATAAAGCTGACGGGCAACGTTCTCCGCAGTGGGCGGCACATCGCGAAATGACGAATTGTCCTGGTTTAAGAATTTGTGATCGAAACGGTCGCGAAGAACCTTTTCGGCGCGCTCCTTAATTTCGCTGATGTTGATCAGCATCCCAGTTGCTGGATCGACCGGACCGGTGAAGACGAAATAGGCAATGTAATTGCGGCCGCTGCCATAGCGCGCATTTGTTTCCGGTCCAAACACTGTCGCGTTCTCCTTGTCGGTCCAACCGGCGACGTGCAAGCGTCTCGATGCGGAAAATTCCAGGCGTTTGCTGACGGTCAGGAGCATCTTGCGAATAATTGTAGGCCGTCTCTGCGAGGCGGCATTTAAATTCGAGGCGTCTGACACAGACGCCCTACAGTCAATCGTTCAGCAGCGAGAGAAACTCGGAACGCGTTCGGGCGTCCTCTTTGAAAACACCAAGCAAACATGATGTCTTCATCACAGAGTTTTGCTTTTCAACTCCGCGCATCATCATGCACAGATGTTTCGCCTCGATCACGACGCCGACTCCACGCGGATGCAAGGCCTTCATTAGCGCGTCTGCAATTTGCATCGTCAGGTTCTCCTGGATCTGAAGCCGCCGCGCGAACATGTCCACAATTCGCGCGGTCTTCGACAGGCCAACGACTTTGCCGTTGGGTATGTAAGCGACGTGGGCCTTACCGATGAATGGAAGCAAATGGTGCTCGCATAACGAATACAGCTCGATGTCTTTGACGAGAATGATCTCGCTGGCTTCGGACTCGAAGAGCGCATTGTTGATTATTCCATCCAAGCTCTGCCTGTAACCGGCGGTCAAAAATTCGAATGCACGCGCTGCGCGGCTCGGCGTTCTAACCAAGCCTTCGCGCTGTGGGTCCTCCCCAATGGCTTCGAGCAAGCCGAGAAACGATTGCTCCATGCTAGCGACCCGAGCGTCGCCGCAACGTTGAATCTTACTGATTCGACGTTCAGCCGCTTGCAACTCAGTTTCGGTTTCGGAATTTCCGTCGCGCATGCAGTTAAGTTAGCGTGAGTATGCGGTCTCTCAAGGAGCGGCAGCTTAACGTGGCACACCATCCTGGCTGTGGGGAGGCGTAGAATGGCCAAGCAAGATGCCTGGCCGCCCCACAGGCTGGAAGCCTGTGCTACGAAATCAATCCAGCCAGCTCTTCGGGTATTTGTCGTCGTCGAGCGCAACAGCTTGCTCAGTGAGCTCGAGCGTATGTTGCGTGTCGAACATCACGGCCAGCTCTTCTGTTCGCGTAGCGTTCTTGCTCGCCATGATCGTACCGGGATGCGGCCCGTGTGGAATCCCCCGCGGATGCAGCGTGATTGAAGCTGGTTCAATCCCGCGACGGGAACCGAAATTGCCGCGCACGTAAAACAAAACTTCATCCGCCTCGACGTTATCGTGCACCCACGGAATTCTCACGGCTTCGGGATGCGTATCGAGCATTCGCGGAGCGAATGTGCAGACGACATACCCACGAATCTCGAATGTCTGATGGATCGGCGGCGGTTGATGAACCGTGCCGGTGATCGGCTCGAAGTCCTGCGCATTAAACGTGAATGGATAGACGTAACCATCCCAGCCGACTACATCGAATGGATGATGCGCCATCGTCACCTGGGTCCAGCGCGGGCCATCCTTCACTAAAATTTCCGTGTCCTTCTCCTCGTCGGTCGCCAGAACTTCCGTTGGCCCATGCAGGTCCCGCTCCGAGTAAGGCGACCCCATCTTGATCTGACCTTCTTTGTTCAGATAACGCTGCGGAATCCGAACCGGGCCGACCGACTCGAGAATCAGGTAATCTTCCTCTTCAACCTTGTCAGGCACCAGCCTGTAGGTAATTCCGCGCGGAATCACTATGTAATCTTCGGCGCGGTAGCGCTGTTTTCCGAAAATGGACTCGAGCGTTCCGCCACCTTTGAAGACAAAGATGATCTCGTCTGCGCCGCCATTGCGGTAGTACTCGAAATCGCCGTATGCTTTTTCCGGTCGGGAACGATATGCGATTACGTCCTGGTTAAACAAAATCGGAATCCGGCCAGTGTAGAGATCGCCTCTGCGCGGAATGTTTGCTGTCTTGAGGTGATGATGCCGCAGGGGGCTGTCCGTGACTTTTTTCAGCTCATCGCATTTCAACAGCTTAACGCTGCGAACACGCGTAGGCGGCCGTAGATGATACATGATTGAGAACGCTTCGTTAAAACCTTCCGTCGTGACTACGTGCTCGTAGTAGATTCCTTCGTTGTTGTAACCAGGTCCCGCGCCATTGCGGTGGAACCAGATGTGGTGCTTCCGCGGTATCTCGCCTAATTTTTGGTAATACGGCATTTTCGAATTCCTCCTATGTCGTTGCTGTCATTCTGATCCCACAGTGGCGGGAGACGAATCTCTGACTAACCCAAGATGCTGGAAAGCCTCATGCGACGCATTTCGTTGCAGCGCTTCGCTCAACATTACAAATCACAAATTCCCTCTCGCAGCCTGCTCGCGCTCAATTGCCTCGAACAGCGCTTTGAAATTCCCTTTACCGAAACTCTTCGCGCCTTTGCGCTGAATAATCTCGAAAAATAGAGTGGGCCGATCTTCTACAGGCTTCGAGAAAATCTGGAGCAGATAACCTTCTACGTCACGATCCACCAGAATCCCCAGTTCCTTCAACGCATTCAATTCTTCATCGATGTGCCCCACGCGGTCCAACAGCGTGTCGGAATACGTCGAA
>DASXHS010000184.1:0-7336 GCA_036488345.1 Candidatus Udaeobacter sp. | reverse complement strand
AACGATTCGAGGGGGTGGCGTCCGCCGAGGCGGACGCCTTACAGCGGTTGGAGAGCCGCGTGATGTGTTCCATCATGCGGCTCTTTTGTTTCGCGAACGTGCGTTGAAGTCAGAAAGAGCCCCGGACCTCGCCCTCAGATTGATTCGTTCGCTTCGCGTGGGCCCTTTTACCAGATGTCGCTACTACCGGTTGCCCGCTTAGTAGGCGCACTGAAGAGTTGGAAGGAACGGTAAGTGATCCAAAGGCGAGTTATCTTTCTCGTTCGACCGCATCGAAAGGTTGCTGGGAGCAACACCGGCAGAGAGGTCGGACACGCCGCGTTCGCTACCCCTGTGCCATGGCGCCCATCATCAATACAACGAAGCTTGTTGCCACTGCGATCGCCACTTTTGTTTCGACGGATAAGTTCATAAAAATGTTTTCCCTTTAACTATGGTTTCCCTTTTGTTTTGGATCGCTTCGAATTTCAACGCGCCGATGGATGCCACGGCGAAAAGTTCGAAGAGAAATTTAAGAATAAGTAGAGAGCAGCGCGGTTCGTCGAGTTATAATTCTCGTTCGGGGGGAACCGGATACGCGCGATCGCACGAACTATGGTAGCCGATCGATGCCGCGTTAGGGTTCGCCCGTCACGGTGGGAAAACTAAGCGTGGCTAAGCAAAATCCAGGAAGGACCTGAATAGATCGCGAACGTCCAACGACCAAACATGATTATGAAAAAACTTACCAGTTTACTAATAGGCTGTTCACTCGGGCTGGCAGGAGCCGCCTTTGCCCAACAGCCAGTCGAACAGCAATCACCGAGTAAGCATGCCCCGGAAAAAGCGCACGCAACTCAACCACACCCGAAGCCGCAGGCCCCGCCGGCGACGCACCCGGGATCAACGCAGCAACATCCAGCCACCCATGACGCTGGTGCAATGAAACAACAGGGAGCCGTGCATGAACACGCCGCTACGAATGAGGCTGGAACGGGAAAAGGCCACAATGCTCCCACGCATGAACAATCTGCGACTACCCCGAAAACAGATGTTTCTGGTGAATCAGCCGGCGCGTCGACACCCACTGCAAGACAGCAGCGGGTTGAGCAGCGGAGAAAAGGGATGAAGGACGAAGCCGCCGCGAAAACAACCACTAATCCGCCAGGCCCGGCTGCAGGTGCCGCTGGGGCGGGTGCAGCTTCGTCAGTTCCGGCTGCAGGCCAACAAAATATGCAGGCGAATGCGGGAGCCAAGGCGAAAAAGCCAGATCCGCAACAGGTGCAACAGATCAAATCGCAGCACGCGAACTTTCGTGCGCAGCCGAAGCCGCAGCAGGTTCCGGCAGTTACGTACAATCAAAATTATCGAATCCAAGGAAGCGATCGTTGGCAGGGCCAGCATTATGAAGTATTTCGCTCCTATCATCCAGAATGGCACGATCAGGGCTGGTATCACTCGCATTACCAACGCGTGGAGCTGATCGGCGGCGGTTACTACTTCTTCAACGCTGGCTACTGGTTTCCGGCGTGGGGTTACAGCCCTTCAGCCCAATATTATGCCTACGACGGACCGATCTATGCCGGTCAACATGCTGAGCCGCCGGATAAAGTGATCGCCGACGTGCAGGGCGTGCTACAACAGATGGGCTATTACAAGGGTGAGGTGGATGGCTTGCTCGGGCCGATGACTCGGGAAGCGCTTACCGCCTACCAAGGCGAACAGGGACTTACCCAGACAGCGGCAATCGACGAGCCGACGCTCGACTCCCTCGGAATGAGCTAGGTTTCGATTGGTAGGGCGCGACCGCCGAGCGCGCCGAAGAAATTAGACGAGGTTAACGTTGGACTTTGAGAAGCCGCTGGGGCGCACTGCCCTAGCGGCTTTTCTGCATCAGTTTTGCGTTCCTTTAATCCACGTCAGACTGAAAGCCTAATATCGCGTTCGGCTCGCTTCATTTGCAATCGTAACTGACCGCAAGCCGCCGCAATGTCATGGCCCTTTTCGCGGCGCAAGGTGGCCACCACATCGTTTTCCCGCAGGACGGATTGAAATTTTTCCTGCCGCGCACGCGAGGGGCGCGACCATTCTAGCCCTTCGACGGTATTGTATGGAATGAGATTAATCTTAGCCGACAAACGCCGCGCGATCTTGGCCAAATCGCGGGCCTGGTCGTCAGTGTCGTTGATGCCGCCGATAAGAATGTATTCGAACATGATCCTTCGTTTTTTCGCCACGTAGTAATCGCAAGCTTCGAGTAAGACTTTTAGTGGATATTTGCGATTAACCGGCATGATCTGGCCGCGCACCTCGTCGGTTGCGCCATGGAGTGAAAGGGCGAGACGAAACTGCGTCGGCTCGTTAGCCAGCTCGCGAATTTGCGGCGCGAGTCCGCTGGTGGAAACAGTGATGTGGCGGGCGCCGATGCCGAGACCCCATGGCGCATTGATGATGCGAATCGCGCGCAGAAGATTCTTCAGGTTCGCGAGCGGCTCGCCCATCCCCATGAAGACGACATTGTCGATTTTTTCGCCGCTCTTCTCTTCGACGGCAATGAGCTGTTGCACCATCTCGGCCGCGTCGAGATTGCGCGTCAAGCCTTCCAGACCGCTGGCGCAAAATTTGCAGCCATAAGCGCAGCCGACCTGGCTGGAGACGCAAATTGTGCGGCGATCTGACCGTTGCCCATAAAGTGCAGGCGACGCCGGGATGAGGACCGACTCGATCAGGTTTTGGTCGCGTAACCGGAAAAGAAATTTCTGCGTCGTATCTTTCGAGCCAAGGACACGGACGACTTCTGTGTTCGGTGTATCGAATTCCGCGGTGAGCTGAGCGCGCAACTCGTTAGGCAAATCCGTCATCGCGTCGAAAGAGGCGGCGCGTTTTTTGTAGATCCAGTCGGTAATCTGTTTTGCGCGATAGGAAGGCGCGCCGCGCTCGCGGAGAAGATCTACCAGTTCTTCCAGGACGATTCCGGTGAGCGACGGCTTCACCAAGAAGTCTACTGTGTCGGATGTCAGATGTCAGATGTCGGACAATCCCCGGGCTCAGTAGGCGCAAGTGCATCGCGTGCAACGATACAAGATAGATGCTTTGGCAGGGGCAAAGAGAAAGCGAAAATGTTGAAGACGCTCGCGGATCCGGCGGCGGACGTCTCGTTATGGGCGGCGGAATTGGCACCGTGATTCTCGTCGTTCTTTATCTCGTGCTGGGCGGGGATCCTCAAGCTCTGTTCAATGCGCAGCAGCAGGCGCAAGTATCGCAGCCTGCGCAGGTCAATACTCAAGCGCCGCGCGATGACGCATCGAAATTCGTCGCCGTCGTTCTCGCCGATACCGAAGACGCTTGGAACGACGTCTTCCGGCAAATGGGCCGAAAGTACGAGGAGCCGAGGCTAGTTCTCTTCACGGACGTGATTCAGTCCGGCTGTGGCTTCGCCAGGGGCGCGACCGGTCCGTTCTATTGTCCGCAAGATCGACAGGTTTACATCGACCTCGGTTTTTTCCGTCAACTTCAGGAACGGCTGGGTGCGGGCGGCGATTTTGCAGAGGCCTACGTTATTGCCCACGAAGTTGGACATCATGTGCAGAAACTGCTCGGCATTACCGATCGCGTGGATGCAGCGCGTCGTCGCGCCAGCGAAGCGGAATCTAATCGGCTCTCTGTGCGTCTCGAGCTGCAGGCAGATTTTCTCGCCGGCGTTTGGGCGCGCTATGCCGACCGGACCAAGCATGTCGTGGAAGCCGGCGATATTGAAGAAGCAATCCGGGCGGCCAATGCGGTTGGCGACGACAGACTTCAATCCCGGTCGCGCGGTTATGTCGTACCCGATTCATTTACTCACGGCACGTCGGAACAACGCGTTCGCTGGTTCCGGCGCGGTTACGAGACAGGCGATCTTAGCCAGGGTGATACATTCAACGCGCGCGAGTTGTAATTAGAAGCTGCGCTATCAAACCGCATTCTATTCACGCGAAAGATCTTCATCGTGGCGAAACGCATCGATCTCTTTGACAGCGCGTACAGCCATTTCACCAAACAGGTCCTCGAAACGATCCGTAAGGAGACTTTTGGCCAGGACATTGGCCAGAACAGTTGGACTACGATAGAGGAATACGATCGATTCATTTCGTGGCTCGACCTTCGACCTGAGCATCACGTTCTCGAAATCGCTAGTGGTTCCGGCGGACCCGCGTGGTATCTTGCCAATAGCGTGAGTTGCCGCGTCACGGGCATCGACGCTAATGAGTCGGGAGTCGCTACCGCCACTCTGAGTGTACCCAACTCCAAACAGGCTGATCGGGTAACATTTGAAGTCGCGGACCGCCAATTCCCGATTGCCTTTCGGTGATAACTCATTCGACGCGCTCCTTTGCGTCGACTCGATGAACCATTTTCCGGATCGACTGAAAGTCTTCCAGGAATGGTGGCGTATCCTTCGGCCAGGTCGGCGCGCTGTCTTCACTGATCCGGTGGTGATTACCGGGCCAGTGACAAATGACGAATTAGCTCTGCGTAGTTCAATCGGTCTTTTTCTGTTTGTGCCTCTTGGAGTCAACGAACAGCTCATCGAAGCGTCGGGATTTCGTTTGCTAAAGCACGAAGACGTCAGCGCAAATGCTGCCCTGGTTTCGCGGCGTTGGCATGAATCGCGGCAACGACACAAAGACGCGTTGATCGACATTGAAGGAGAAGAACGCTTTGAAGGTCTTCAACTATTTTTCATGACTGTACATCGCCTAACGAGTGAAAGACGGCTATCGAGAATCGTTTACCTGGTCGAAAAACAGAGTGAGTAAGACGCGTTCTCTTCAGCTCAGCGTTACTGTTGCAGGAAAATCTGCATGTTCTGAAAGTCAAAGGTGACCGCGTAAGGCTTGAAAAAATCATGGCCCACCATGCCCGCGAGGTGGAAGCCAAACATATTTTCCCACGGAAACGGTCCATCATAAAGACCCCGCACGTCTTCTTCTTTTATGTCTCCGAAGGAAAGTTGATGCACGACGTAGGGCACAATCTTCAGCTTGCCGCCTCCGCCGGCGCCTTCAGTAGCTTTGTTTTCCTCGAGCTTGATCCCGGCTTCCGTGATAACCGACTCCGCCAGTTTAACCCCCGCGCCCATCAGCCCTGTATCAACGAAGAGGAGCGTGGGCGGAAGCGCCTCTACGCGACCCCAGCCTACCATGAAATGGTCGCTCGCCATCCACATAGGAACTACGACTCTCTTGCCTGGCGATTGCGTAAATTCCTTTAAGGTTTCGGCAGTTTTGCGGCGCAGCGTAAGCTCCCCAGGCGGATAATCCATCGTGGTCAGGAAATGGTAGAACAAAGTGGTTCCAATAATTCCGTTGATCTGTTTTACACCGAATCCTTCGGAAAGTTGGCGCAAAGGAAGCATTGCCGTCGGAACGTTTTTAATGGTCCAATCGCCGAGTGTGAGTGATTCAATCCGCCCAAGCTGAACTTCGGTGTGCTGTCCCCCGGAAAAGGTGCCCTGTACTGTCCCGAATTGCGGGACGCCGAGCTCCTTCGCGAAATCGGTATCGAGCGTGACCTCTGAACCCCCGGTATCGATGAAGAAGGTGACTTCCTTGCCGCCGTTTACCCGCACGTTGATCACCGGCAACGGATCGGTCTTTACGAACTTCACCCGCGTGCTTGACCCATTGCCATTCAACTCATAGGGCGTCTGACCCTTGAAACTCTGCAACATCGGAACGTTCAGTGTCGGATACTGCTCATGAATTAATTTGTTGCTGCTTACATCGATGCCGGTAAGTGCAGCCACTGCTTTTTGGAAATCGTCGCGCCGATAAAACGCCTCGGCCAGCATGACCTTTGGATCGGCATTCTCCGGCTGCAAGGTTATCGCCTTTTCCAACCATTTCTGCGCGTCGTCGAGTCGGTTTGAAAGCAACGCGATGCGACCCAGCTGGAGGATTGCGGAATAATCTTTGGGATTTCGAGCGACTATTTGCGAGTAAAGTTTTCCAGCCTCGGAAAACTTCCCCGCCTGAAAGAGCCGACCCGCCGAATCGCTTTCTGATTCCTTCGGCTGCGCTGTGGGTTCAGCTGTAGCAGCTGTCGCTGGTTGCGGCCTTATAGCGCTTGCCACGACAGTGATCGCAACGCCACAGAGACCGATGTTAATTATTGTAAATTTCATCTGGATTTCCCAACTCGCGTTATCGCGCGCAACGTACCATTCACATGAGTTTTGTCGTTCATGATTCAAAGCGCACACGCATCCGAGGGGTGCTCGCGCCGGTGGTGACCCCGTTCAGAGCCGACCTTTCGCCTGACCAGGAACGGTTAATCAGGCATTGCCGATGGTTGCTTTCGCAGAATTGCGGACTGGCTCCATTCGGCACGACCAGCGAAGCGAACTCGGTGTCGACATACGAGCGCATTTCGTTGCTCGATGTACTCGTTGCAGCCGGCATCGATCCGTCGCGCATGATGGCCGGTACCGGTTGCTGTTCGATCACCGAGACAGTTGCGCTCACGACACATGCGGTTCAACACGGTTGCGCCGGTGTGCTGATGTTGCCGCCGTTTTATTACAAGGACACCACCGAAGAAGGTCTCTACCGTTACTTCAGCGAAGTGGTGCAACGTGTCGGCGATGCGCGTCTGCGAATTTATCTATACCATATTCCGCCGGTAGCGATCGTCGGGATCACGTTGAGATTGGTCGAGCGTCTGCTGAAAGCTTATCCAAACGCGATCGCCGGAATGAAAGATAGCTCCGGCGATTGGAATAATACCAAAATGTTTCTCGATGCATTTGTCGACACCGCGCATCCGGCTCGGAATGAGTTCGACTTGTTTGTCGGCAGCGAATCGTTCCTGCTCGCGAATATGCGTAATGGCGGTGCGGGGACCATTTCCGCGACGGCAAACGTGAACCCGACAGCGATTTACGAGTTGTACAATTCAGTGTCAGCTGTCTCACCGGATATAGATCTCCAACCCCAACAGACGCGGTTAAATGTGGTGCGTGAGGTGTTTACACGGAAGTTCTGGCCATCGATGATCGCGGCGTTAAAACAGACCATTGCGATTTACGCGAACGATCCGGAATGGGCCAGAGTAAGACCGCCGCTTGTCGAGCTCACGACCGAGCAGGCGAAATTGCTCGCCGGGCAATTAAAAGCGGTGGGCTTCGCGATGAACGGAAGCAGGACAGACTAATCAAGAACCAGTGAAATTGGGTTCCGGACATGCAAGGCAAAGTCGCGATGGTAGCAGCAACGAAGTTCGGCAAAAACTTGAGTTATCAACAGGACCAAAATTCTTTGGGATACGAAGTACAGAGGATGAAAGGAAAAAATATGAGGATTCTGACAATGACAGT
>DASXHS010000181.1:0-14540 GCA_036488345.1 Candidatus Udaeobacter sp. | reverse complement strand
CTAGGACCGAGCGAATGAAATTCGAGAGAGAAGTTTTGTTTCCGGCGGCCGGGATCGATTCCAAGCGCGCAGACGAATATTACGCCGTGCAGGATTTGATGAAGCAACTTGACTACGCGGTAAACGAGGATGCCCGACGATTGATCAACGGTGAGATCGACGAAAGCGCTGCGGTGCAATGGTTGCAAAAATATGCAGTGATGGAACCAGCTCGTGCTCAGCAGCGGGTGAAATTCATCAAGCGTTATCGAAGTTACGTGATCAACTACAATCTCGGGGAAGACATGGTGCGCGGTTATATCGAGAAACGAAGCGGCACCGACCCCGGGAAACGGTGGAGCCAATTCGCCAAACTCCTGTCCTCGCCACGATTACCGAGCGGATTGCAATGATATCTAAGGAAAGCAGGAACGCAGGAATGTTCTAAACATTGAACATATCTTCCTGCTTTGAAACTCAGTCGCTGCCCTCGCTCCTACCCTTGCAGCTTTACCTTCTATCTCGGAAAATCCCTTTCCTCGATTCCTACGGTCCTCAGAGATATTTCTTCATGCATCCAGCGAACATTCCGATTTTGGGCGAACTGACGCCCGGCACAACACAGCGACACCTGGTCAAACTGCCAGGCGTAGCGTTAGCGAACGATGAGCCGCGGCCGGTAATTTCAGTCGCGGGTGCGAAGCCGGGGCCCGTGTTATTCGTCAACGCAGGCGTCCACGGCGGCGAGTATTCTGCGGTCGAAGCGTTGATCCGCTTGGGCAAAACGCTCGACCCAAAAAAGATTTCGGGCACGGTGATCTTGATGCCTGTGTTGAATCTGCCGGCCTTTCGGGCGCGGACGCCGTTTGTTTGTCCGATCGACAACGTGAATCCGAACCGCGTATTTCCCGGAGATCAAAGCGGTAGTTATTCCGAGCAAATGACGCATGCGTTGATCAACGAATTCGTCGCCCATGCTGACGCATACGTTGACCTTCACGGCGGCGATATCCCGGAAGCGCTCGTGTCGTTTGTAATCTGCAGGTCCGAGGCCGGACTGGCGGATTCCAAAGCTCGCGATGTCGCCGCACGGTCTAAACAAATGGCGCTCGCGTTCGAGTTGCCGTACGTCCTGACGGTCAGTAAGCCCGTTCAACCGGCCAAAGGGCAATCGAGCTACGCGGCGGCCGCGGACAAAGGAATTCCAGCGATTCTAGCGGAAGCCGGAGGAGTTGGGCAAATGCAAGAAGCCGCGGTCGCGCTTCTTTTTCGTGGAGTGATCAATGTGATGCGTCATTTAGAGATGATCGACAGCGTCGCCGACGTGACGGCGATTGCGAATGACGAAGCACGAATGACCAATTACGAAACAAATCCGAAATCCAAAATTCAAAAGATCGCAGGCAGCAACATGGCGACAACACTTCTCACGAAGTTCGAGTGGCTTTACACGAAGAGCACCGGGGTGTGGTACCCAAAAGTCGCGCCGGGCGATGCGGTGAGAGATGGAGAACAGATCGGCACAGTAGGAGATTTGTTTGGCGAGACTCTGGAACAAATTGTTTCGCCAGTGAACGGCGTTGTACTTTTTCTAACAATCAATCCATCTGTTCTCGAGAAAGGGTTGCTTATGGGAATCGGAGCGGAATAGGAAGTGACCAGTCGGGCCGAACCCGACCGCAGGAACATCCGCCTGCATGTGTCTCTGGCATTGAAAGAATCTAATCAGGAAAGCAGGAACGCAGGAGGATTAGACTCTGGAAACCAGGAACGTGAGGGTTTGTCCGCAGATTCCCTCGGTCCCGATTTTCGCAGATTGATGTTGCTGTAGGAAAGATCCGTGAAAATCCGCGTTTATCTGCGGCTGATTATCTTTTCCTGAGTTCCTGCTTTCCTAATTCACTTAATAACCCAGAGCCTTTTTCCGATCGTTCGCGGTAGGCAAAGCATCTTTGCGGACTGTGATCGCAGGCGCGCCGGAGTCTTTAAGTTGGTTCGCTTCGAGGACATTGAACTCGATGTCTTTTGTGTATTCCGTCGGAACGTCTGCGTCCGCATAGATAGCGTGCACAGGGCAAACTTCCACGCAGGCCATGCAATCAATGCAGTCGTCGGCATGAATCACCACCTGGGTATCCATCTCATAGAAGCACGCGACGGGACAGACTTCTACACAGTCGGTGAATTTGCATCCATTACATTTCTCGGTCACAACGTGGGCCATAGCGTTTGATTAATTAATTCAGGGTTGAGTGAAAAAACTTTGTTACGAGTAGTGAGCGACGACTGCGAGTCAAATTTCTGATTTCATCTATCGGCGTGCAGAGGACTGCCCGCCCTACCTAGCAGTATGCGTTCGCCTTTCACCGGTAGGGCGTGTCACTCCGTGCGCGCCGGGCTCGAATTGTCGGCGCCGGTCCGGAACAAAATCGCGATGGAAAACGTGACGATGGTGCCGAAGCAAATCCACCAGGGGAATGCCATCACGGGCAGCCAGCTCGGCTGCGTGTACAACTTACCGCCGAGCAGGCCGGCGATGTTGTTCGGTAGGCCACTCAAAATCGCGACCACGATGAAGCCTGTGATCATCGCGATAATGTTTCCCAAGTCGTTGCCACGCCGCTTGGTGAACATTCCGCACAGGAAAACGCCGAGCAGCGATCCATACGTGTAGCCGAATATCCCGAGCACGATTGGGATGATTCGCACTTTCGGATGCACGATGACGAGGTAAGACGTGGTCGATGCGACGATAATCATCAGGACCGAGAACCAGACCGTGGCCCAACGGACGGCACGCAAGCTTTGTTCCTCGGTTGATTGTGGATTGATGTATGGCTCGTACCAATCACGCGTGAAACTTGTGGCCAATGCGTTTATCGCTGTGCTGAGCGAGCCCATGGCGGTAGCGAAAATTCCGGCGATCAACAGCCCGCGCAGGCCGACCGGCATCTGGTACAAAATGAAGTGGCAAAACGTTTCGTTAGGCGTTTTTGGCAATGTTGGATCCGGGTGCACCTGATAATAAACCCAAAGCAACAGGCCAATGGTTAGAAACGTCAGCACAATCGGGATATCTGCCAACCCCGACAGGATCAGCGAGCGCCGGCTACGGCGAATATCGGGCGCGGTCAACATCCGTTGCACCATGTCCTGATCGGTGCCGTGCGTGGACATCGTAATGAAGGTCGATCCGATCAGGCCGGCAAAAATTGTGTACTCGACCTCGAACATTCCTTTGATCTTGTCCCAGCCGTGTTTTGCCGGATCGAGTCCAGTGGTGAAGAAATCCGAAATCCCGAAACCGCCGTGGCGCTGGACGATTTCGTCCCAGCCACCGGGAATTTGTGAGTATAGCAAGCCGACTGCGACTAGCGCGCTGCCAATCATGATCGATGCCTGGATGAAATCGGTCCAGATCACCGCTTTGATGCCGCCGAGCGTGGTGTAGATGGCGGTCAAAATGACAATGACAATCGTTGCGCCGATGTAGATGAACAGCGTTTCTCTTTGACCGGGTTGCACGCCGCGAACCATTTCATACGCAAGCGCAAGCGCGATTGCCGCTACGTACAGGCGTGCACCGGACGCAAGCACACGCGTAAACATAAATATTGCCGAGGCTGCATTTTTCGTCGGCACGCCGAAGCGCGCGGTGAGATATTCGTAGATCGAATAAACTTTGTAGTCGTAGTACGGCTTGATGAAAATGTAACTGACGAGGATGCGCGCCAGAATGGTGCCGAGCGCCAGTTGCAAATAAGTGTAGTTTCGCAGCGCGAAGCCTTCGCCCGGCGTACCAAAAAAGGTGCCGGCGCTCGTTTCCGCCGCGATGATCGAGGCGAGCACGGCCCACCACGGAATCGCGCGACCGCCAAGCGCGAAATCTTTGAGGCTCTCTTCCTTCCGGCCCATGTAAAGGCCGATGGAAATAATGACGATAAAATATAGAAGTAAGACCGCGGTATCGATCGCGAGCTTGCTGTCCATGTCGGCGGTCATTTAGCCACGGATTGAGACGGATTCACACAGATAATGTCCGATTTCCTCATGCTGATGCTCGCGCTCGTAATCGACGCGGCAGGCTTAGATGCTACTGGAATGACGAAATCCGAATGACGAATGTGCGAATGGTGACGCTCCCGCTGGATCGGCTTCTCCGCAAGACGATGTAAAATAACTGGATGACATCGCGTTGAGGCCAACGCGATCCACCTATGAAATTTACGAAAATCCTCGCGCCTGATTTCGATCTCGAAAAGACGCTTGATTCAGCGCAGGTGTTTCATTGGGAAAAGGTTGGCGGTGGGTTTGTGGGAGCGATTGGGGCTCGTGCGGTTTACCTCGAGCAACTTGGCGGATTTTTAAAAGTTCGTTTTGGCGGGACGCCAAAACCAGCACACGAGACGCGTGCGCTCCCCGGAATTATTAAGTATTACTTCGCGCTTGATCATCCGTTGGCGGAGATCTGCGATTCGTTTCCGAAAGACCCGGTGATGAACGCTTCCCGCGATTTTTGTCACGGGTTGCGGATCATTCGGCAGCCAAAGTGGGAATGTCTCGCCACATTCATTTGTTCGTCGATGAAACAGGTGGCGCATATTCGGCAAATTTCCATGGCGCTCCGGAAACGATTTGGCGAGCAACGGAGGATTGACGATCAGCTGGTGTACTCGTTTCCTTCGCCACCCCGACTTGCGCAAGCTTCGGAGAAGGAGTTGCGCGATTGCAAGCTCGGCTATCGCGCCAAAAATCTGCGTGCGACGGCGCGGCTCGTCAGCTCCGGTCAGGCGGATCTCGAGGCGTGGTCGGCGTTGTCTGATGCCGAGCTCCGAAAACAACTGTGCGCGTTCCCAGGCGTGGGGCCGAAGATTGCAAATTGCGTGATGCTTTTTGCGTATGAACGGCTGCGAGCATTCCCGATTGATGTCTGGATCGAGCGCGTGTTGAGGCAACATTATTTCTCGCGTCGAAAGAAAATGACCGCGCAGCGGTTGCGGGAGTTCTCCGAGATCTATTTCGGTGAACACGGTGGGTACGCGCAGCAGTATTTGTTTCATCACGCGCGGATGTCTCCGCGAAAAGATTGTCGACCACGCGGTCATCCTGAGGGAGCGAAGCGAAGTCGAAGGACCCCATAGAATTAACGATGAGTTGCGCAACGGGATTCCTCGACTTCGCTCGGAATGACGAGCAGCGAATGCGCGCAACTGCTTTCACGGAACACAGTTTCCGGCCATATCGAACACTAGGGCCGCCCAAGTTGTCAGGGTCTGTGGCCTGAGATAATGTTCCACCCTTATCAGAGCTTCTGCGCCCGAATGCTTCTTTACCAAGCGATCATTGCTACATGACGACGGCTGACACTGTTTTCGCCCAGCCGGGCAATCCCGACAGGCTGCGGGATTATCAACAAAACGCGCGAACGGTTTTCTGGGCGCTGCTTGTGGCGATTTTAATTCATTTGCTGGTGGCGTTTTTGCTCGCTGCGTTCAGCGGGTTTTTCTCGCCCGCGCTCCCGGCGCCGGACAAACCGGTTGAACTGACGTTCATGGATTTGTCGCCGGCCTCGAATTCGAAAAATTCCACGTTCATCGAGACGGACGAATCCAAAAACGCGCCGGAGCCGAAGGACAAGACATTTGAGTCAAACGCTAATTCGATTGGAGCCAGCGAGCTGGCTGCTGCTGGCGAAATGCCGCTCCCGTCCCAGACGGGGAAAGACCGGCCGTTGATGGATTTGGAGTCAAATCCCTACTCGCTCGATAGCAAGGGCGCGCAGGCGCAGCAGAAACCGGCATCGCAACAGAAGTCTGCGCAGCCAGCCGCGCAACCCGAGCCTATTACTGCTGCGGAGCAATTTGCGTTGCTGACTCAAAAGTCAGCGTCTGCCCTCGATGCCGCGGCTGCATCATCACAAGCGCAATCGGCGTATCGTCGGCAAAAGGAGCGTACTCAAATGGCGGGAAACATCACTAATCGGGGCATTTCGTCGGTGAATGCCTTGGGCACACCGCTCGGCCGTTACCAGAAGATCGTGGCCGATTCAATTGGGTCACGATGGTATACGTACGTCGAACAGAAACGTGATTTGATTAGCATCGGGACGCTGCGGCTGGGGTTTATTATCGATCGAAGCGGACGAGTGAAGAATCTCAAAGTTACCGAAAACAGTTCGAACGAGTCGTTCGCCAGCGTGTGCGTGCAGTCGGTGATGGAAGCACACCTCCCGCCAATTCCCCCAGAGGTGGCGCAGTCACTGCCGCCAGACGGTTTGGAAGTGGATGGACTGGGCTTCATTATTTTTCCTAACGGACGATGACCGCCTGGATCATTGCCGAAACGGCGGGAATCGTGGATGTCGTTCTGGGATTTTTCTCGAGGGGCGGCCTTTTCATGTGGCCGCTGCTGATATGTTCGATCGTGTCAGTTACGATCATGATTTTGCGTGGGCTCGCCTTGCGAAGGAAGATTGTGCTGCCGTCCGCGATCGAATCGGAAATAGAACGCATGACGCCGGGCGAAAGTCCCGAACGGCTTTCACGTCTCGTCTATCACGATCCTTCGTCGCTCGCTCGAATTACTCGGGTGGCGCTGCAACATGTCCGCGGGCCGCGATCGGAAAATGTTGAAGTCGTGCAAACACGTGCGCGTCACGAGATGGTGCGCCTGGAGCGAGGTCTCATTATTCTTGAAGTCATTGTTGGAATTGCGCCGCTGCTCGGGCTGATCGGCGCGGTCTCTGGTTTAGTGCACGTTTTCTCGCACCTCGGCTTAAGCTCCGGCGGGGGATCGGATACACGGCAGATTGCGCTCGGCATCGCCGAAGCACTAAACGCAACCGTCTTCGGACTTTCCATCGCCGTCCCGACCCTGGTCGGGTTCACCTATTTTTCCCGAAAAGTGGAAGTGATGTCGGTCGAGATGGAAACGCTCGTCGTCGAGTTGATCAACAAATGCTATTACGGCCGCGCTACGCGGGAACATAAGACAGCACAGATCCCGACCTCCGTCGCGTGAAGCGCGCGACCATTTCGCATGAATTTTTCAGTAAAGAAACGACGGGCGCCGGTCATCATCATCGTTTCGCTCGTCGATATTCTCATCATTCTGCTGATATTTTTTGTCGTCTCCACAACATTCAAAAAAGATCAGCCGGAAGTGCAGATCAATTTACCGGAATCGAAAACTGCGCAGAAACAGCCGGCGGAGCGGGATCACGCGATCGTAAGCATCAGCCAGGATGACGAGGTCAAGTTGGATGGGCGAACCGTAAATGTGGATGAACTTGAAGGCGCGGTTCGCGGTTTGCCTGAACCGCGCAAGTCGACGCTCGCGCTGCAAGCGGACAAGAAAGCGTCATTCGGCACGATCATCAAGGTGATGGACGCGTTGAAGCTGGCAGGCGTGAAAAATTTGCCGGCGTTCACCCGGGAGGAAGGACCATGATCCTGCCGATCCTGCAGTATGGCGACCCGATCCTGCGCACCAAAGGTGAACGGATCGAGAAAATCGATGAGGGAATCCGGCAACTGGCGGTGGACATGATCGAGACTATGCAGGAAGCGCACGGTGTTGGGCTGGCAGCTCAGCAGGTCGGCCGGCCGTTGCAGCTCACTGTGCTCGACGTTTCGGCCGTCGAAGACCGGCCAAGCACGCTCAAGCTCAGTGGCAAAGATGTCGATCCAAAGAGCGCGATGCCGATCGTGTTAATCAATCCGGAAATCGAGGTACGCGGCGAAACCGAAGTGGGCATGGAAGGTTGCTTAAGCTTTCCAGAGATCACCGCCGACATTGAACGAGCCCAATCGGTGCTCGTGCGCGCGCAGACATTGGAAGGCGAGATGTTCCAAATCGAGGCGAGCGGTCTCCTCGCGCGGGCGATTCAACACGAGCACGATCATCTGCACGGAATTTTGTTCATCGATCGAATGAACTCCGCGGCGAAAGCCGCGTTGTCGAGTCGGCTGAAACGATTGCAAAAGGAAACGAAACGCGGCGTCCGGCATCACGCAGAATTTGTAAGCGAAACGACGTTGTAGCAGGTCTAACAAAGACGCGTTTTTGAATGCTGTAGCGTCCGCTGTCCTCAGCGGAGATGGCTTTGCCGTGCGAAAAGGGGTTTGCGCTGAGGACAGCGCACACTACAGCGTTTTGTCGGCGCACTATCTCATCAGAAATCCGGTCAACGGGCTTGTGGCTGACGCTGCGTGGAGTTTATCCGCTAACCCGATTTCGCGCGCTTCGCGTCCTGCTTCGATGGCTTTCTTAAATGCTTTTGCCATGCGAACCGGATCAGACGCGATTGCGATTGCAGTGTTCACAAGCACTGCATCGGCGCCCATTTCCATTGCTTCAGCGGCGTGACTCGGTGCACCAAGTCCTGCATCCACAACAACCGGCACGGTGGCCTGTTCGATGATGATTTCGATCTGCGCGCGGGTTTCGATGCCGCGGTTGCTACCAATCGGCGATCCGAGAGGCATCACCGTGGCCGTGCCGACATCCTGTAATCGTTTCGCCAACACGGGATCGGCGTTGATGTACGGAAGAATAGTGAACCCTTCTTTCACCAGGATCTCTGCTGCCGCGAGTGTTTCAACAGGATCGGGCAGCAAATAGCGTGGGTCCGGATGAATCTCGAGCTTGATCCATGTCGGCAAACCTGCACTCGCCGCCAGCCGCGCAAGGCGCACGGCCTCTTCCGCATTTCGAGCGCCGCTGGTGTTTGGCAGGAGCAGATAGCGTTTGGGATCGATAAAATCGAGAATGTTCGCAAACGGATCGTGTTTGCCTGAGAGATCGGCTCGACGCAGCGCCACGGTGACCAGCGCGGTGCCGCTGGCGATGAGTGCGTCCCGCATCAACTCGTTAGACGCAAATTTTCCCGTGCCAACGAGCAAACGCGACGCGAACTCGCGATCGGCGATCTTCAATTTCGAAGGCTTATCCGCCATGGGAAAGAATAAGCGAATTCACAAAAGCCTGCGAATATCGATTTCAGGGGAGCACAGGCCGCTGGCCTGTTGTCGTCGGCAGCTTGCCGACGACTCCGAAGCGTTGCGGAAAACTCCTGGGTAGATCGAAGAGCTTTTCGGCAGGCTGCCGAAAAGGACAGGCTGGCAGCCTGTGATCCCCAGAAATAGAAAATGCTTTCAGTAAGTTTCGGCTTGTACGAGCCACAGAGTCACACGACATTCCTTGGATGACCAAATTTGACCTGCGCAGGCAGGACTGCATCACAGGAATGTCGCGCCTCGCCGATGCAAGCGTTCATCTTGTGGTGACGTCGCCACCATACAATCTCGGAATCAGGTATCGGAAGTATTCCGACCGTCAAGACCGGCGATCGTATTTAGGTTGGTGTGGCGAGTGGGCGGGACAAGTCCGTCGCGTCTTAAAATCGAACGGTTCTTTTTTTCTCAACATCGGCGCCGCGCCGTCGAACCCGATGCTGCCCCACGAAATCGTGATGGAGTTGCGCGAGTTTTTTGTTCTGCAAAACACGATTCATTGGATTAAATCCATCGCGATCGACGCGGCCGATGGAAAAGCCGGCGACCCCGACCCTCACCTCCATCCTCTCCCTGGCCAGGGAGAGGCGGACGCGAAGCGCCAGGTGAGGGTCGAAGGCGGTATCAAAACGTTTGGCCATTTCAAGCCGATCAATTCGCAGCGATTTCTCAACGATTGCCACGAATATGTTTTTCATTTCACGAAGTCTGGTCGCGTCGAACTGAATCGACTAGCGCTTGGCGTTCCGTATCAGGATAAGAGCAACATCGCGCGTTGGTCGCATACTCGCGGAAAAGATCTGCGTTGCCGCGGGAACACGTGGTTCGTCCCGTATGAAACAATTCAAAGCCGCGAGAAAGAACGGCCGCATCCGGCGACGTTTCCGGTTCGACTCGCCGAATGGTGCATCAAATTGCACGGAGCGTCGCGCGTGCTGACGATGCTGGATCCTTTTCTCGGCATCGGTAATTCTGCGGTCGCAGCGCAAGGTTGTGCGGTCAAAAACTTTGTCGGATTTGAAATCGACGAAGCCTATCTGGCGGAAGCGAAGCGGCGAATTGCTAGCGGTCGCGGCCTTACATCTCGAAAATGAAAGTCACCTGGCAAGCATCGACAGGACAGCGCCGGCGACTTCGTCGGTGGTGATGGCTTTCATGCAGCGGAAATCGATCGGACATTCGCGGAGAAAACAGGGGCTGCATTCGACATGATGTCGCAAAATAGTATGCCCGTTGCCAAGCGGCCCAGTCAGGCGCGGTTCGGTCGAGCCGAAAACGGCGACCACAGGCACACCGAGTAACGCGGCAAGATGCATCGTGCCCGTGTCGTTGGTGAGTAGCAAACGGCACTGCCGCAATTCGTCGATAAGTTGATCGAGCGTAGTCTGCCCGATCCGGTTCACACAATGATCGCCGATCGCAGCGGCGATCTGTTCGCCTATTGCGGCGTCGTTCTTTGTCCCCAGCAGAATCCATTGAGCCGATGATTGAGCGGTGATCTTTGCCGCCGCCTCAGCGAATCGCTCGGCCAACCAGCGCTTGGCTGGACCGTATTCCGCGCCAGGGCAAAGACCGATCAACATTTGATGTTCGATGTTTGATGTTTGATTTGGTTTCGGGACTTCGACGTTCGATGTTTCGGCCCCGCATTCGCGAGCGATGCGAAGAAAACGAAGCGAATGATGTTCGGGCGGCCCGGGCTTTCGTGGCTCGCGAACCGTTTGGTTCATAAGCCAACTCCGACAATGGCCGCGATAGCCGACTCTTCTCGGGATTCCGCTCAACCATGTTTCAAGCGCAACACGCAACGAATTCGGGAAAAGGATCGCCACGTCAAAAGGCATTTGTTGCTTTAAGAGCCTAACAACTGAAAGAAGCGAACCCTCTGGCAGAGGAATAATCGCGTCCACTTCCGGAATGAGTTTCCACATCGGCGCGATCTTGTTGGGCGCAGAGATTGTTACGTGAACGTCGGGACGCCCATTCTTGATCGCCCGGACTGCCGGCACGCTCATCACGGCGTCTCCCAGCCAGTTGCTTGAGCGGATGAGAATTCGAAATGGCTTCAGATCACTAGCCGAAATGCCGGGCGGCAGATAAATGCCGCGTTTGTAATTTGCTAGAAGAAAATTGGGCTCAGGGGTTTTCCAACGATTGTGCACCCAGAACCAGTCTTCGGGTGCGCGGCGAATTTGTTCCTCGATCACTCGATTTATTTTCGACGTCAGCACCGCGACAGAAGCACCGGTCTGATCGAACCGCTCAGTGAACACTATGCGCCAGCGCGCGGGTCCGGTGGTGTAAACTCCAGCGGCGATCAGCGCCGCCCGTGTACGCTTGGCGAGTAAAGCTGGCAAAGGCGAAGTGGACGCCAGTCGCCCGAAAAAAGGCGTCCACACGCCGTGATCGCCGGCGTGTTGGTCCGACAAAACGCCGACGCCCCCACCTGAGCGCAGCAACTCGATCACCGGCTCGAAACCATCGCGGCGATCGAACAATTCTAATCCAGTCTGACTGCGAGTCCGCCGTACATGCTTATCAATGAAACGGTTTCCCAAGCTTTGGTACACGCTCGAGCCTCTAACAAACCCGACGAACTTCGGCATCAATTGCGCGAACACTTCCCACGTTCCGAGGTGACTCAGAACGAGCACTACCGGAACGCCCGCACGAAATTCCCGCGCCATCGATTCGATATTTTCGACCTCGACGTGCTCCAGGACTCTCTCCGGCGACAACTGCGTCAGCTTCGCGCTGCAAAGCAGGTTGGCGCCGAGCTGCCGGAAATGGCGGCGCACAAGCTGATGCAATTCGCGCGGCGACTTTTCACTCGCAAACGCAATCTCAAGGTTCCGCTTTGCCAGACGCCGATATTTGGCGGAAAACATCCATGCGCAAACGCCGAGGAATTGCCCGACACGGAAGAGAAACGGCAACGGGAGCGCGGCGACAACGGCTAAGCCGGCACGATAAAGGAGATAAACGACAAAATCGAACATTGCGAAGGTGATCGGCTTCTCCGAAGACGTTGAACGCGTTCGGAGAGCGCGTTCAACCTTCGGCGCGGGCAGGGTAGATTTGCCTGCGACGGCCTTCAACCAATATAATGTCCCCGTGGCATCGCCATTCAGTTATTTCAGCCGATCGGATTTTGCTCACATTCTAACAACGGGCTGTGCAGCAAGATGAGCAAGGAACTGGAGGCTTTGGAGCGAAAGCTTGAAATCCGTAATCGTGAATTGACGGAAGCGTACAGGCATATCGCGGTGCTGGAAGAAAAATTACTGAAGCTGAAACAATACCGGCGTGAGCTGAAGGCGCTGAAGGAGGAGAGACGCATGCTGCGCAAATCCCCCGAACGCAGGATCGGCCAGGTATTGCTCGCGCCCTATCGGGTTTTGGAAAAACCTGCAAAGACAGTTTGGAGAAAGCTTCACCAGCAGAAGCCGACGCTCGGGAACTCTGTTACACAAAGCGGATACCAAAAGTGGTTTGAGCAACATCGTGCAAGTGCGGAGGAATTGGCCTCGATGCGTCGTGAGGGGCCTGCTTTAGCTTCCCAACCGCTCATCAGCATACTGACGCCCGTGTTCGATACTCCGGTTTCGTGGCTCCGCGCGGCCGTCGACTCTGTGTTGGCGCAAGTTTATGAAAATTGGGAACTGGTGTTGATCGACGATGGATCGACTGCCACCGACCTGCTAGGCGCTTTGCCTGCCTTGGCTGCGCGTGACCGACGGATTCGTCTCGTTAGGCTTGAGAGCCATCAAGGTATCTCGGCTGCGTTAAACAAAGGCCTTAATGTTGCTGAAGGTGAGTGGCTCACGTTTCTCGATCATGACGACGTGTTTGAGCCCGATGCCCTTTTCCAAAATGTAAGGTTGATTCAGGAAAAGCCCGGGCTCGATTTGATCTACTCGGACGAAGACAAACTGACGGAGACAGGCTTGGACTCGCCAATACTGAAACCGGATTGGTCGCCAGACTTCTTTCTGTCCTGCAATTATTTGTGTCACATGATCTTTATGCGCCACGATCTTGTGCGAGAGGTTGGGGGATTTCAACCGCAGTTTGACGGCTCACAAGATTACGATCTTCTCCTGCGTGTCACCGAGCGAACTAACCGAATTCATCACATTCCGCGTGTGCTCTATCATTGGCGGCGCAGCGAAAGCTCTAGCTCGAGCGACGTCCGTCAGAAACCGGGACAGCTCGAAGCTTCATGGCGCGCAATTGAAGCTCACTTGGAACGCCGCGGCGAGCCGGCGCATGTCACCGTGGATTGGCGCACCCACGCCTTTTGTGTCAGACGCGAGTTGCTCGAACCCATAAAAATTTCCGTAATCATTCCGAGTTGCCCCAGTCCGGAGTCGCTCAAGGGATTCGTTGAAAATCTGATCAGCAAAACGAGCTACCCAAATTACGAAATTGTGATCGTTCAAGTCGGCGAGCGCGACAAAGTCGACGAGGACTGCGCAGATTTCCGGGTGCTGCATTTCCCAGATGCGACGAATGCTTCCGCGGCCAAAAATTACGCCGTGCAACAGACCGATAGCCCGTGGCTGCTGTTTCTGGACGCTGGCGTCGAACCAATCGAGGCGGATTGGGTCACAATTATGGCTGAACATGTGCAACGGCCCGAGGTTGGCGCAGTGGGCGCGCGGCTGATAAATCCGATTGGCACGATTGAGCACGCTGGGCTTGT
The DNA here is from genome assembly GCA_036488345.1 of Candidatus Udaeobacter sp. GTDB lineage: Bacteria > Verrucomicrobiota > Verrucomicrobiia > Chthoniobacterales > UBA10450 > Udaeobacter. Next base: position 842 of record DASXHS010000181.1, on the reverse strand, counting down.
TCTTGGCGTGAATGGGGTTGCGCAGTCTGCTTTTCACGGTTTCCCGGCAGAGCACCCAGGTGTGAACCGCCAGTTACGGATGGTTCGTAATTACAGCGCCGTTTCTGGAGCATGCATGTTGACACGCCAGGACGTTTTTCAACAGATCGGCGGATTTGACGAGACACTCTCTCACGAATTCGCAGAGATCGATCTCTGTCTAAAAATGCGGCGCGCCGGCTATCTAATTGTTTACGCCCCATTTGCGAAGCTTCATTGGAATGCGCTCACACGCGAAAAGCCTGACTTCTCTGGCGAAGCAATTATGCGCCAACGGTGGTCTGACGTCTTAGAGCAGGATCCTTATTACAATCCTAATCTTGCAAGGGAGCGCGCCGATTTCTCCGTAGGCAGATGACGAGGGTTTTCCTGAGTGGTTGCGCTAACGGTTTTGGCAGGAAAACCAGGGAGAGCCGCGGTAGCGGCAACTCAAGGCGTGGCGAAGTAAGCGAAGTCGCAAGCGTCTGATCCAACTTATCAGTCCAGATCGTATACTTCGACCAGACCAATCCCGGTCGTGTTATTTACGCCGCGCACAATCGCGGTGTAGTTGCCCGGTGGCAGTTCTGCGATGATCGCAGACTCCCTTCCGTCGCCGGGAGCATGCCCGCTACTTCGAATATCGCTTACCTGATTGCTGGTGATGATCCCGCCAATTACTGTGCTCTGCCAGTTATCATTAGAGGCGATCAAAGCTCCTGCGCCATTGTGCAGTTCCAAGGTGGGATTAACCAATGCATTGGGAATATTATATGGAGGTGCACCGAGCTCAGGACCTATGGCACGAATAATCACTTTCTTTG
>DASXHS010000128.1:0-5782 GCA_036488345.1 Candidatus Udaeobacter sp. | reverse complement strand
GATTCACATCCGTACACACCCGCGGCGCGGATTGTGAACGGCAAATTGAATTACGAGACAGAGTCGCTGTTGTAGGGCGTTTCTGCGAAACGCCATTCCCGATTGGCGTCGGGCACAGACGCCCTACAATTTCACCGTGGGTCAGTCACGCGCCCGAGGAACAAACAGGCGCCGCTAGGCACGTGCTGAATCGCGTAAACGAATGGGCGATCGACTTTCACTTCGATCGGCGGCGGGAGAGGTGATCGCAACGCCGTGGCTGCCATCATCGCTACGGCAGTCGCGGCGGCCGCTTCGGTTCCTTTTTCGTCCACTGCGATAAACGTTTTGTGGAAAATCTGGGAGATGTAGAGATAATCGTCCGGCTTGCGCGGCGCCATTCGGTCGAAGTTTGCGCTACCTTTTGGCTGATTAAATGCGGTCTTCATCCCGAGCGCTTCAAATTGTTTGGCCAAAGTAATGGTCGGCGGCTCGAGTTTGAACTTTGGGAGATACAGATCGACATCGCGCTTTTCGAGCTTTGCGCAGCTGGCGAGGACATCGGCGCTCAGTTTCGATTCAAGCTGTCGCAGCCCATCAATCTCGTCAGGAAGAAGAACGACGAACTGTAGATCGTTGCCAGCGTAGGGGAGACTCACGACAGTGAATCCTTCGCGTCTTGCGTAGCCGAAATTCTTATCAGTCTTTCGCATCATCGGAACATTGACAGGTGCGCCGCGAACAAAGAACGGCTCCGATTGCGTCGCCCTCTGGGAGAATTCACTCGCCCACGGCGCCTTCAGGTAAAGCGCGTCCGCCAGGACGAGTCGAGTCGTCTTATCCAGCGCGCCTCCGGGGATCAGATCGCGAATGCGATCGTGCGTCTGGTCCGCCACCCATTTGTTGATGCGTTGCGTGGCCGCCGCGGGATCAGCCACGAAATCGAGCGGCTCGAATGCACCTCCGAAATTCTGTTTTACCAACGACAGAAACGTTTCCCGAAAATGGTAGCCCTTCTGCGCAAAAAGCCGGTTGGCGATGTTCAACGTGATCGGTTCGCTTGGGCCGCCGAATTTTTTTGATTCTTTTGCGAGTTCCGCTGTTTTCGCGCTCATTTGTTCGAGCGACTGCTGAAGCGCGGAGAACGAAGCGGGCACATCGCCGCCAGTTGGAAAATGCAGAACACGCGCCATCTCGCTGAGCGTTTCGCCGTCGGCGCCGGCGAACGTCATGGCCAACGCGCTATCGATTGAGTAAGGGGAGATGCACAGGTTTTCGTCACCGGTCGCAAGCTGCCGGTGAAGGTCGACCCCGAGCTCGTTCGTCGCTTTTGCAGCCAATTCAAAACTTGTCGCGCCCTGCGCCATCGTAACGAGTAACGAGCCGAAAACGTGTAGAATTAAAAGACGTTTCATGCGGGTGATGAAACACTGAAAGGATGAACGTTGCGACGCGAAACTTCCGGGGAGCGCATGCGGCTCGTGTGCTGGCGATCGCGTCCTCGCGATCGCGAACTTTTTGTTAATGTTCTTTTCAGTCTAATTGTTTTTAGACACGTTGCATTTTTATCACGCTGGCGGCCTCTGCCGTATTTCGGCGGGCCGCCGAAATGGCACGCGAGCCGCGTGCGCTCCCCAGACGAAGCGTGCGCGTCGCCCACAGGGCGACGGCTACAGTTGAATCATTGCAGTCGACAGCCAGCACTGATTTAGTGCGCACTGGTATCCATGGCCGGTAACCGAAAGCCGAATTTAATTCTGTTTCTTCCCGATCAACAACGCGCGGACACGCTCGCTTGCTACGGAGGCGTAAAGGTTCACGCGCCGAATCTGAACAAGCTCGCGTCTGAGTCTGTGATTTTCGAGCGCACGTATGTCGCGCATCCGGTTTGCACGCCTTCGCGATCATCACTCATGACGGGAACGTGGCCGCACATCAATGGGTGCACCCACAATAGCGTGCCACTCGATCCACGGTTCCGCGTTTTTCCGGAGCTAATGCAAGACCAGGATTATCGCCCTGCTTACATCGGCAAATGGCACCTTGGCGAGGATGGGCCTGTTGGGCGCGGATTTCAGCATTGGATTTCCACAGAGGATCAGGGGGATTACACAAGATACCTGATCTCAAAGGGCATTGCGCCAGACAAAGCGAATGGCCGATTCTCGGAGGTAACTGTCAGCAATCTGCCGATCGAGTTGTCGCGGCCAAGATTTCTTGAGAAATACGCCTGCGATTTCATCGAGAAACATCAGCGCGATCCTTTCATTCTGGTGGTTGCGTTCGTGGAACCGCATTCACCTTACAACGGTCCGCTCAACGATGTGAATCCGCTCGACGAGGTGGATCTGGATGCGACGGCTACGCTTCCCGAACGCGAAGACATTCCGTTGCGCTACCGTTTGATGCGCGAATGGCAGCAGGCTGAAGCGATGTTGGATCGGGAACGGCTGCCCATTCAGTTGTTCTTCGGGATTACACCTGACGAATACCGCAGCATCAAACAACGTTATCTCGGCCTGGTCACGTTGGTCGATCAAAGCATCGGCGCAATTCTTGGTTGTCTTGAACGATGTGGCCTAACGAACCATACGATCGTGGTGCACACGAGCGACCACGGCGATAGTCTGGGCGCGCATCATCTTTTCGGCAAAGAAACGATGTTCGAAGAAGCCACGCGCGTTCCGTGGCTGATTCGATTGGCGGGCCAAACGCGGCAGAAGATGATTTCGCATCCAGTAAGTCACATCGATTTTGTGCCGACACTGCTGGATCTTCTCGGCCAATCAAATCATCCGCAGTGCGCCGGCAAAAGTCTGTTGCCATTGATCAATGACGCGACTGCTTTGCCAAACAATGTCTTTGTCGAGTGGGCTCCGAACCGGACGAAAGTGAAAAAAGGCAGCAGGCTCGCTCGGCGGCGCATGATCAAGCGCGCTGTAGAAGAATCCACTCGCGCGCTGATTTCTCCCGACGGCTGGAAACTCTGTCTGCGCGATAAGGATTTGAATGAATTATACAACTTGAATGAGGATTCATTCGAAACGCGCAACCTTTACTCGGATCCGCAATACGCGTCAGTAGTTTCCCGTTTCACCACCGAGATTCACCGATGGCAGGATGCGACTAACGATAAACTCAAGCTATGAACAACGTCGCGCCCCTTTGATGGAGCAAGGCGCGACGCGAAGTTCCGCCAAACGAGCAGGGGCGCCTTTCCAGACGCCCCTTCGCGTTGTAGTTCCGCTGTCGAAGAATCAAGCTCAGGGTTTAATCCACATTGTGGCTGAGCTAGCTGCGCCTACTTCATATCCTGGGCCACGCTCCAGAGTTACCACAACGCTATACGCTTCGCGGCTCGCTGATTCCCTGAGGTCAGGCAATGTTTGGATTTGGATTACGGCGTAGCCGGATCTTCCGATGTAGGCCGGGGATACCAGCGCAACATAATCAGCTCCCTGGACAGCGGTGCCGCTGACCTTGAAGTTTACATACCTTCCATCGAACCTGAATGCAGGCGTCGTGTCTAGTGCAGGCCTCATGTCGAGGACGAATGAACCTGTCTTTCCCCGGCTCACGCTATCAGTGCTATGAATTGCGATCACCGGGAGGTTCTCACCGTTACTGTTCGCATTGTTGCTCGCAGTGGGAGACAGGTAGGTAGGACCACCGTCGGGATGAGGTGATGCCTCGGCGCCTAGCGCAAACGCAAGCACGACCAGTGTGGTTGTGTATATATTGTTTCGATTTTTCATGTGTTATCTTCTTTCTTTGTTAGGCTTTCCATGAACTCTCGTCATTGAGGGCTCATTTCCGGCCGTTCAATCAGGTAATGCGTAAAAGGCGGCGCGAGGTTACGCAGGAAGTTCGCTTCGCGAGGTTGGAACCGTTAAACGGGTGAAGCGTTAAAGAGTGAAAGCGGAGAGTCTGCGGATTCGTCACCGGGGACACCTCCAGACGCGAAGCCACGCTGCCCCGAGAGGTTCTCCGGGACAGCGTAGCGCGCGGTTCGTGCACCGTCAGTTTGAGGTTGGCGACTGCTCACCCGAAGGTTTAATCCACATTGTGGCTGAGCGAGCTGCACCTAATCCATATCCGGGGCCAGGTTCCAGGGTTACTATAACGCTGTACGCCTGGCGCGAGGATGATGCCCTTTGGTCAGGCAACGTTTTTACTTGGATTACTCCGAAGCCGGATTGTCCGATGTAGGCCGGAGACACAAGCAGAACGTAATCAACTCCAGCGATAGCGGTGCCGCTGACCTTGAAGTTTACGTACGTTCCAGCGAACCCGAGTGCGGGGCTCATGTCCTTGTCCTCCGCAGCTATTTTCCCAAGCCCGCGCACCAGGACGAATGAACCGGTTTTTCCCCGGGTGACATTGTCGGTGCTGTGAACAGTGATAACCGCCGCTGGTGCGGCAGTTAGTTCGGAATCAGGCCCACCCTCGAGATGCTGCCCCGCCTCGAGGATTGGCGCAAATGCAAATGCAATCGCGACCAGTGTGGCTGTGTATATGTTGTTTCGATTTTTCATGTGATTTATTTTCCTTTTTGTTTTGGCCTTCCCTGAACTCTCGTCATTGAGAACTCATTTCCGGCCGTCAATGAGGTAATGCGTAAAAGCGGGCGCGAGGTTACACGGAAATGTCGAAGAACCGCGGATCACACAGCTATCGCGAAAGAAATAGACGACACTCGGTGAGTCGTTGTATTGACCAGGGCGAATACCTCGGCCTTGGTGTGTTGTTAATGCTGACCTATTAGTTAAAGCGCTCCAGAATCCGGGCCTGCATTGGCAGGGGCGAGTCTGAATTGAGCGATGCGCCGAGGCGCCCGCGTCTTACCAAAAACTCATATCCGGCCGTTTACTGAGGTCATACGTAAGGCAGGCGCGAGCTTACGCGGAGGCTTGGCTTCGGACGTTTTGTTTTGCTTTCCGGCTTTGTGTTTCGATGTGTTCTCGCCATATCGCGATGGCCAATACTGCGACGCGCCCAAGCCAGGGAAGGAGAAGCAGAAAAGTTATGATTATCGTTCCGCCATCTTGATTGTTCATATTTCGATCCTCCCTTTCTGTGTTCAGTCCCGTACTGCGTAAGATTTGGCGCGAGGTTACGCGGAAAAATGATTGCCCAGTTGAAATGTGGCGTCTTCGCCAAGGTTACGCGCCAGGAAAGCGCTGAAGCTGAGAAGGCACCGATCTCGGCTGCACACGCGCTACGTTTGGCGCATGAGGCGCCCCAACCTCGGCTTAGAACAAGGTTGCGGTGATTCGAGGCATCCGCGTTATCCGAGGGAGATTATTTTTGCTTTTCCTCGCAGAGTTTTTGAAAAGCAGGGTCAGCGCGCAAAGGATCCCAGATCGGATCAAGTCTAAGGAGGACTGACGTAGCTGGCATAGGGCCGTAAAGCCAACTAATGTACGGCATTTGTAACAGCCGGCTCAGAGTTGAGACCGCGTGGGTACTGTCGCCGAACATCATCTGAATCAGTGCTAGTACCTCTTCACGGGTAGGACCGGATAGTGGATCTGAGGCAATCGGTAAAAGCGTGGTGGCGCGTTCCGCTTCACTCAACGCCATCTCCTTTTCCCCTAATGCCGCGTTAGCAAGTGCCAATTGTTGCGCAAAGAACGAGTTATCCGGTTGATCGCGGCAAAGCGGCTTCAGTACCTCGCGCGCCTGTTCAGCGGTTGCTTTTGCTGCTGCGGTGTCACTGGCAAGGCATTGAGCAAAAGCCAGTATCATTTGATTCGTGCCTTGGTCGATTTGAGAAGCAAACTGAAATTGCGCTTGCCGGGCT
>DASXHS010000085.1:0-7548 GCA_036488345.1 Candidatus Udaeobacter sp. | reverse complement strand
CCGCTGATACAGCGTGTCGTGGATTTGGAACCCAGGCTCGAGGTTCACGTCCGGCCGGGTCCGAAAGCGACGATTCGCGTAGACGCGGCGCAGATTGAACAAGCGCTGATCAACCTGGTGCACAACGCTGTTGATGCCGCGCTTGAAACACAAGGAAACGTCACGCTTGGCTGGCGTGAGAAAGGAAATTGCATTGAGATCCTTGTTGAAGACGAAGGTCCCGGCATCATGAACCCGGCCAATCTTTTCGTTCCATTCTTTACCACCAAGCCCGACGGCTCGGGAATTGGTCTCCCGTTGAGCCGTCAAATTGCTGAAGCGCACGACGGCACTTTGGTGCTCATGAACCGAGAGGATCGCCAGGGTGTGCAAGCTTTGCTGCGCCTGCCGCGCAATTGAGTAGCGGTGACTGCAAACCGCAGGGGCTACATTTTCCCAAAGTTGGGACGATGCGGTCCCGGAAGCGGATAACTCAAACGGCCCCTCCGAAGATATCGATAAGTTTTAACTGCTGAACATCAGCAGCTTACGACTTTGTTTTCTGGCTTGGCATGGCCATTGCAATACACCGGGGAAGTTACAGGAAAATGTTGAATCCAATGAATGGGCCTAACACCTCTAACTAACAGGAGCTGAAAGAAAATGAAATCACTGCCAAACACCCAACCAAACGCGCGCAAGTTTCCGCTCGTCGATTATCATTATCACGCGTCGATGCTCAACGGTTCTAGCGCGTCATGCATTCAGACATCGAAATCATTGCGCGACATCACGCGCGATTACTTCGACGCTGAAGCGGACCGCGAATTCCTTTGCGAAGCGGCTGTCTTCACCGCGCTCATCGGCATGGCAATCATGCCAATTGCGACCGGGATATCCGCGGTGCTCCACCTCCTTAATGTTCTTCCTTTGTTCTGACCTTAACGAACCGTGATTCCAGACCGAAAACCAACAGACCAAACAATTGTGCGTCCGGCCGGCTTTGCGCCGAATCTTTCAAAGATGGACGTGCCGCGCACAGGCGTCGCCGCGAAAAAACGCAAGCGGCGCATCATGATCATCGCGGCGTCCCTATTGGGTTTGATTCTGGCCACGATTGCAATTTCGCGTTTGAAACCAGCCGTGCCGAGCGTCGATCGGTCGACCGTCTGGGTCGACACCGTCAAACGCGGTCCAATGGTGCGACAGGTGCGCGGCCTCGGGACGCTTGTTCCGGAGGACATTCGCTGGATTCCGGCGAACACCGAAGGACGGGTCGAAAAAATAAATATCTGGCCTGGGACACACGTGGAAGCGGACTCGGTGATTTTGGAATTAACGAGTCCTGAGCTGGAGCAAGCCGCTCACGATGCCACTCTTCAGGCCACTGCCGCCGAAGCGGAGCTAACGACTTTACGCGCGACTCTGCAGCGCGAGTTGCTCGATCAGGAAGCAACTACAGCGAAGGTAAAATCAGATTACGAGCAGGCGAAGATGGAGCGTGAGACTAACGATCAGCTGGCGAAGAACGGTTTGGTCGCCGTGCTACAGTACAAAACTTCACAGGTAAAAGAGGCCGAGCTAGCGAATCGCCACGAGATCGAAAAAAAGCGGCTGCAGTTTGCGCACGAATCGATTGATCCGCAGTTAGCGTCGAAGCAGGCTGCGGTCGATCAAGCCAAACAACTCGCCAAATTGAAGGCTGACCAGGTGGAAGCGTTGCATGTGCGCGCCGGCATGTCGGGCGTCCTGCAACAGTTACCTGTGCAAATCGGACAGCGCATGAAAGTCGGCGATAATCTCGCGCGCGTCGCGGACCCGACGAAGCTGAAGGCCCAGGTCAAGATTGCTGAGACGCAGGCGAAGGATATTCAGATTGATCAGAAAGCCGTGATCGACACTCGCAACGGCGTCGCGAATGGCCATGTGACGCGCGTTGATCCCGCAGTGGAGCAGGGGACTGTAAATGTCGAAGTTGCCTTTGATGAAGCGTTGCCTAAAGGCGCGCGACCCGATCTTAGTGTTGATGGAACAATCGAACTCGAACATCTCGATGACGTTATTTACGTAGGGCGTCCGGCGTTCGGTCAGGAAAACAATACCGTCGGAATGTTCAAAATCGTCAGCGGCACGTCGGAAGCTGTCCGTACTCCAGTGAAGCTGGGTAAGAGCTCGGTAAACACAATTCAGATTTTAGACGGCCTCCAACCAGGAGATCAGGTGATCCTTTCTGACACCAGTGCTTGGGATTCACACGACAGGATCAGGCTGAATTGATGCTGATTTCTGAATCTGATTTCTGATTTTGAAACATCAAAGCAATAAACAATATGAAATCGACTGAACTAACTGCAGAAGAATCGACTACCGAATTCGATGGAAACGGCTTTGCTCCGTTGATCCGGCTCGGCGGTGTAACCAAAGTGTTTCTCACTGACGAAGTAGAGACGCACGCCCTCTCGGGAATTCACCTCGACATTCGCGAGGGTGAATATATTTCCATCTCAGGACCATCAGGTTGCGGCAAGACGACGCTGCTTTCGATTCTCGGTCTATTGGATACTCCTTCCGATGGCAGCTACGCGCTGAAAGGCCACGAGGTCGCGAATCTTTCGTTCGCGGAGCGCGCGCGCGTTCGCAATCGCGAAATCGGTTTCATCTTCCAAAGTTTTAATTTGATTGGCGACCTCACGGTTTTTGAGAACGTCGAATTGCCGCTCACGTATCGCGGAACGAGCGCCAGCGACCGCAAAGCACTTGTGACGGAAGCGCTGGAGCGCGTCGGCATGGCGCATCGGGCAAAACATCTGCCGAGCCAACTCTCTGGCGGACAACAGCAGCGCGTTGCGGTTGCGCGCGCGCTTGCCGGCAGACCGGCGATCCTGCTCGCCGACGAGCCGACCGGTAACCTGGATTCGCACAATGGCGAAGCTGTGATGCATCTGCTCCGCGAACTGCATCAGGGCGGCGCTACGATTTGCATGGTTACACACGACGAACGTTTCGCTCAGCACGCAGACCGCACGGTGCATTTATTCGACGGTCGCGTCGTCGAAGATCGAATCGCAGCGTAGGAACACCAAAGTGGTTCAGGACCTTAAATTTGCTGTTCGACAGTTATTTAAGGCACCAGGGTTCACGATTGCGGCGGTCACGGTGCTCGTACTCGGCATTGGCGTGAACACGGCCGTGTTCAGCCTGGTGAATACGCTTTTCTTTGCGCCACCTGCTTACGCCAAGCCGCACGAAATGGTGCAGCTCTTTTCCCAGGACAAGAAAGATCCGAAAAAATTTCGTGGTTTTTCTTATCCAACTTATCTCGACATCCGCGAGCAGAACACGGTCTTCAGCGATGCAATGAGTTTTAACCTCGCGCTGATTGGCTTGGGTCAGAAGGGTGATACCCGCCGCGCGTTCGCCGCCATCGTCACCTCGAACTATTTCTCCGTGCTCGGTGTCCCGCTGGCGCGAGGCCGCGCATTTCTACCGGAAGAGGAAACGCCTGGTCGCAACGCGCCGGTCGCGATCGTTAGTTATAGTTACTGGCAGAAGCATAATCTCGATCCAACCGTGCTCGGCTCGCAGGTTTTGATTAATGGCCGGCCGTTCACAATCGTCGGAATCACACCGAAAGGTTTCGCCGGCACGCTGCAGATTTTGTCACCGGAAGTTTGGTTGCCGATAAGCGTTTACGATCAGGTCGCGAACGATTTTGGGTCGAAGGACAAGACTACCATGGACGATCGCAATGGCACGCAGTTGCGCATCATCGGGCGGCGAAAACCGGGGATGACGGCGGCTGCGGCCAAGCCTGCGCTTGAAGGGCTGGCGGCCAATTTGGAAAAAGCATATCCAGTCGAGCAGAAGAACCAGACGTTCATAACTGCACCGGTGTCGCGCATTGCGGTAAGCACAAATCCGGCGGCTGCCAGCGGGGTAAAACCGATCGCGCCGTTATTGCTCGGGATGGCAGTGGTGGTGCTCCTCGTCGCCTGCCTAAATCTCGCAAACATGTTGCTCGCGCGCGGCACCGCGCGCCGGAAAGAAATCGCGATCCGCCTGGCGCTTGGCGGTAGCCGTTGGCGGATCGTGCGTCAGCTTCTCAGCGAAGGTTTTGTGCTGGCGCTGCTCGGCGGCGTGGGTGGGCTCATTCTTGGATTGTGGTCGTCGGATCTGCTGATTGGTTCAATGCGCAGGCTCATGCCTTTTGAGATTGTGTGGTCGACCGGGGCGAACCCAGCAATTCTGGCCGCTACGTTTGGATTTTGCCTGCTCGGGACACTGATGTTTGCGCTCGGGCCGGCTTTAAAGATCTCACGCGGCGCGGTGATCACCGATCTGAAAGAACATCCCGGAGAAGATGTGATGCGACGTCGCTGGAAATTTTTACCGCGCAACCCGCTCGTCGTTGTGCAACTCGCGTTCTCCCTCGCCCTGCTGACCGCAGCCGCTTTGTTCGTGCGCGGCGCTGGCAAAGCCGCGTCTGTCGATAGCGGGCTAAAACCGGGCGCAAGCTACCTTCTCGAAGTTGATGCGAGCCTGGCTGGGTACGAATCGAAACGTGCGCAGGCACTTTATCAGAACTTGAACGCGCGGCTCGCAGCGCTTCCGGGCGTAGAGAACGTGAGCATTTCGGCAACCGTTCCGTTCGGGATAACGTCGTCGGACAAGAACGTTCAACGCGCGGGCATAAATCCGGGTGCAGGGGCGAAGCCGTTGACCGCCGCTGAAGGCCTGGCTTTCAAGGCAGCATGGAACAGCGTGGGTACGAATTATTTTTCAACCGTTGGATTGCCGGTGCTGCGTGGTCGCGCGTTTACCGAGGCGGAAGCAACACAACCTGGTCCGAGAGTGGCAATCGTCGATGAGCCTCTAGCCAAAAAGCTTTGGCCGGACGGCGATGCCGTTGGACAACGCGTTCAGTATGCGGCCGAAAATACGCCGTCAGGGCAGAGCGACAGAGGCTCCGCCAGTGGGGCGAGGGCCGAGTTGAGTAATGAAGAGAAGCAAGACGAGACGATCGAAATAATCGGGATCGTGCCTGTAACCCGACATGACCTGTTTGCAAGCGAAGAGCCGGACGGCTCGATCTACTTGCCGTTTGCGCGTGGATTCCAAAGCGACGTTTCCTTTTTTGTTCGGTTTCGTTCGCTCGCCCCAGGAACCGAAGCCAGCACGGCCGACTTGCTGCGTCGTGCCGTGCGCGATGTCGATCCTTCACTCCCAATCATTTCGTTGCAAACATTTTCCCAGTATCTCGATTCGAACCTGGATCTTTGGCTTGTGCGCGCCGGCGCGGCGTTGTTCTCCATTTTTGGGGGACTTGCGCTTGGTCTCGCCGTAATTGGTCTCTACGGAGTTAAGGCCTATTCGGTCGCTCGGCGCACCCGTGAGATTGGCATCCGAATGGCGCTCGGTGCTCAGCGCGGAACTGTAGTGCGCATGATCATGCGGGAAGGCTTCTTCATGCTTCTTTGTGGCATCACGCTTGGCCTTCTTCTCGCTGCCGCGGCCGGAAAAATACTCAGCGGAATCTTGTACGGAGTTGGCGCACTCGATCCAATCGCCTTTACCGCCGCGCCGATGTTGCTTGCCGTCGCTGCGCTAGTCGCGACCTGGCTACCAGCTCGTCGCGCGGCCACGTTAAATCCGGTCGAAGCTCTTCGGTACCAATAGACCAACAATGCAAACGCTTCTCCAAGACCTTCGCTTCGGCTTTCGGATGCTTCGGCGCAGTCCTGGATTTTCAATCCTTGCACTGCTTTGCCTCACACTCGGTATCGGGACAAACGCCGCGGTGCTCAGTTGGATCGAAGGAATTCTGATTCGGCCGTATCCGCTCGTGGTACATCAGGACCGGATGTTCGCGCTTATTGGTACGACGCGCGGTGTACCCGGGCACAACGGGCTGTCCTATCCGGACTTCGTTGATCTGGAAAAAAACGCAACGCTCTTTGAGTCGCTCATCATCGACCGCATCACCGGTACGACGCTCAGCGTTGGCGACCGCGCCGAACGCGCATCAGTGGGAATAGTGTCGGCGAATTATTTCGACGCACTTGGAGTAAAACCAATCCTCGGTCGCGGATTTAGACCCGAAGAAGGAACTGGACGCAATGCGCATCCCGTCGCGGTGATCGCTTATCGGACGTGGAAAGATCGCTACAATTTCGATCCGACTATTATCGGGCGAACTCAATTACTGAACGGCGTTCAGCATACGATCATCGGCGTCGCGCCTGAAAGGTTCCACGGCACGTTCGTAGGGTACTCATTCAGTTTCTGGGTGCCGACATCGATGCAGGAAACGTTCGACACTACGGGCTACAAATTGGAAGACCGCGGGGCGCGCTGGATCGAGGGGTACACAATTTTGAAACCTGGCGTGTCGCGTCAGCAAGGACAAGCCGAGCTGAATTCCATCTCACAACGCCTGGAAAAAGATTTCCCGGATACTGATCGCGGACACGAGAACCAACTCGTCCCATTGTGGAAAACGCCTTTCAACGGCGCCGGAAACATGACGCCTACGCTCGCGATCACAATGGCAGTGGTGTTTTTGGTTTTGCTGATCGCGTGCGCCAACGTCAGTAATCTTATGCTCGCGCGTTCGCTGTTACGCCGGCATGAGATGGCGATGCGCCTCGCGCTTGGCGCCAGCCGAGGTCGTCTGGTCAGGCAATTGCTGAGCGAGGGACTGTTGCTTTCGCTGATCGCAGCGGTCGGCGGAATTGCGGTCGCATATTGGTGTCGTAATGCGCTGGTGCTTGCGTTTCCCCCACCGTTGCCGGGAACCGTGATCGACTACCCTGGCCAAATCGATTGGCGCGTGCTAGCTGCGAGCGCCGGAATTTGCATGGCGTCGACTCTGTTATTTGCGCTCGTGCCCGCGATTCGTGCGAGCGATGTCGATCTTTCAAACGCGCTCAAAACGGAAGCGGGTGGCGTTCTCGGCGGCACTGGTCGATCGCGATTGCGTTCTGCGCTTGTACTCGTGCAGGTCTCGCTTAGTTTCATTTTGCTCGCCGGTACCGGCTTGCTTTTGCAAAGCCTGGTTAAAATGCGAAACGCGAGTCCCGGCTTTAATACCAGTGTCGTTTCCTCGGTGGTCGATCTGTTTTCGGCCGGATACAATCCCGACCGCGCCAAGATATTTCACACCCAATTGCTGGATCGCGTACGGACACTGTCAGGCGTGGAATCGGCCGCACTTACGCGTGTGATTCCGTTTAGCTATAACGTCTTTTCTTCGGCGCCGATCGAGGTCGACGGGTACCAGCCGCCGCCTAACGAACAGCCGACAGCGGAGTATAACGAAGTCACGGAAGGTTACTTCACGACGCTTGGAATCCCGATTGTTTCCGGCCGTGAGTTTATGCGCACTGACGACGAGAACGCGCCGCCGCTGGCAATTATCAACGAAACGATGGCCGCGAAATATTGGCCAGGAAAGGATCCGGTCGGCCAACGGCTCAAGGCCAAGGATCGTTGGCTGCAGATCGTGGGCATCGCCAAAAATTCCAACTACCACAGTAAAACTGAGACGCCCATTCCATTCTTTTACGTACC
>DASXHS010000069.1:0-15017 GCA_036488345.1 Candidatus Udaeobacter sp. | reverse complement strand
GGCGACACGCCGCCGGACGAATTCCGCAAACAGTTGCATGAACTCGCGGACTGGATTGCGGATTTTCGCGAAAACATCGAAACACTGCGCGTGGCGCCTAACGAGAAGCCGGGCGCTATTCGTCACGAGCTCCCAAGGCGTGCACCAGAGGAAGGCGAGCCGTTCGAGACAATTCTCAGCGACGTCGATAACATTGTCGTTCCGGGAATGGTGCACTGGAGTCACCCGATGTTTCTCGGTTACTTCGGCTGGACGAGCACCGCGCCTGGGATTCTGGGCGAAATTCTGTCCGCGCCATTAAACGTGAACGCGATGACGTGGCGCACGTGCCCTGCTGCCACCGAGCTTGAAGCAGTTGTGGTCGACTGGCTGCGGCAATGGGTTGGTATATCTGACGAATTCGATGGCGTAGTTTACGACACAGCGTCGGTCGGCGTTATGCACGCGCTTGCGGTCGCGCGTGAAGAAGTTGCGCCAGCGACGAGAAAACTTGGGCTTACCGATCGCAATCTGCCGCGGCTTCGCATTTACACCTCCGATCAGGCACACAGTTCGGCGGAGAAGGCCGCCATCGCTCTTGGCGTGGGTGAGGAAAACGTAATTCGCATTGCAAGTGACGATCAATTCCGAATGGACATACACTCGTTAGGCCAAAGTATCGCGACAGATCGGCAGAAGGGTCTTCAGCCCATGGCGGTTATTGCCACGGTGGGAACGACGTCAACTGCAAGCGTCGATAACGTTCGGGACATCGGCAATCTTTGCCGCAAAGAAAAAATCTGGCTGCACATCGACGCCGCTTACGGAGGTGGGTTCGCGATGGTGCCGGAGTACGAATGGATCAGGAAAGGTTGGGAGTTGGCAGATTCAATCGTGATCAATCCACACAAAACAGTTTTTGTGCCTCTGGATTTCAGCGTGCTTTATGTGCGCGATCTCGAACGATTGCGCCGCGTGTTCAGCCTTGTGCCGGAATATTTACGTGGTGACACGGTCGAGACCGAGAAAAACTATATGGATTACGGGATCCAACTCGGTCGGAGATTCCGCGCGCTCAAAGCGTGGGTGATTTGGCGCTCGTTAGGCCGGGTGGGAGTTGTTGACCGCCTGCGCGAACAAATTCGTCTGGCGAACCGGCTCGTCGACTGGATCAAGAAGGACAATCGCTTCGAATTATCCGTGCAACCCAGCATGGGCGTAGTCTGTTTTCGGTTTATTGGAGGTGCGGCGCCCTCGCCGCGCCCGGACAAAGCGGCGCGAGGGCGCGCCGGCTCCACTGATCGCATCGATGAAATCAACAGCGACATCGTAGAGCGAATCAACGCGTCCGGACGCGCGTATCTCACGCAAACAAAATTGCGCGGCCGAACAGTAATGAGGATCGGCCTCGGCAACGTGCTCACTACAGAGGAACATCTGCGCAAAGGTTGGGAGATTATTCAAGGAACGGCAGAAGGTGCTCAGCTAAAATCCCAAATTCCAAAACCCAAATCCCAAACAAATTTCAACAAGCCAAGTCCCAAACGAGCAGAGCGCAATTGATTTCAAAGTTTGGAGCTTGAGATTCGTTTGGGCATTGGGGCTTGGGTTTTGGGATTTCCCGCCGCATTTGCAGCGGGCAATCGCCGCGGCTAATCTTCGTCCGCTATGATGAAGTTACTGCGCAGGCACCGGGACTGGCTCATGATCGTGATCGCGATCCTGGCGATTCCCTTCCTTTTCTATTTCGTAAAAAGCCCGGATTACGGCGCCATAGGCAAGGACCAGTTTGCGCGCATCTATGATCGGAACGTTTCGATGCTGGAAGCGCAACAATCTGCACGGCTTCTCAATCTGGCGCAGATCCTTGGGATGTCTGAGTTTGTGGGAACAATGACAGCAGGGGGCGGGATGGACCAGAATCAGGGCGCGGTCCAATTCATCGCTAATCTGCTGGTCCTGCGGCACGAAGCGGAACGCCTGGGAGTACGCCCCAGCACGTCGGAGATTGCCGATACCGTGCGAAAGCTGCCGGCTTTCCAGGGCGATTCCGGCTTCGACATAAACAAGTTCAATGAACTTGTGCAAAACGGACTCGCGCCGCTCGGTCTGGCTGAAGAGCACATCGAACAACTTGTGCGCGATCAGATTTGTCTCAGCGAAATCCAAAAACTGCTGGCCGCCGGCGTTTCACTTCCTAAGAGCGAGTTGGATGAAAATTTCCGGCGCGGCTACGACAAACTCTATGTCAGCGTAGTTCGGTTTCGATCCGCCGATTTCGATAAGGACGTCACGATTAGCGACGAAGATGTGCAGAAATATTACGATGCGCACAAGGGGGAGCTGAGAAGTGACGAGAAACGCAAGGTCGAGTTTGTTCAACTGACGTTGAATGAGGAGGAGAAGAAGTTGTCGGGCAAAGCACGGATTGAGGCATTACAGAAACTGGCCGATCGCGCGACCGACTTCACGCAGGCGCTACTGGAAAAGGGTGCGGATTTCAAGCAGGCGGCGGCGAAATCTCAACTGCCAGTGCACGAGACCGGCGAATTCACTGCTGCGGAGCCCGATCCGCAGTTGAAAGGGGATCAGCAGCTTGTCGCGGCCGCTTTCAAGTTGACGATGGAGGAGCCGCACAGCGATGCCGTTCAGGTAGCGGATGGATTTTACATCTTGGATTTGACTGGCAAGACTGAGGCGCGCCAGCTCGCGCTCGAAGAAGCGAAGCCGAAAATCGTGGACGCACTGAAGAAGACGCGGACGCGCGAGTTAATGTCAACCAAAGGCGCGGAGATGGTGCAACAACTTCGGGAAGCCAAAAAATCTGGTCAACCGTCTGAAGCCGTCATCGAAAAAGCCGGCGTAAAACCTGAGAAGCTCGCGGCGTTTTCATTGATTGATGAAGAGATGGAGAAGCCCGAAGGCGATCAGCAGAAAAAACAGTCGCCTGAGCTTTCCACGATTAAAGACGCAGTGGCATTGCTGAATGCCGGTGAGGTGACCGACTTTATGCCCTCTGGTACGGATGGACTTATTGCGATTTTGGAAAAACGAGAGCCTCTCGAAGACGCCGGCGAAAAAAAGGCAACCTTCGAAAAGAGAATTCTTCAGAACAAGGAGCGCATTGTTGTTGTGGAATGGTTGCGCGACCGGCAGCAAGCGGCAGGCTGGGAAATCAAGAAAGCGTAGGACTCACACTAAGCGCACAAAGGACACGAAGTAGTCGTTGGTTTGATGTCGGTATTTCTTGTGAGCATCGTTCGTGGTGCGAGAACAAATAAATGGCGACGCCGAACGAAATTTTTGACGAGGCCAGCGGAGATCTTGCCATTGGTGATTTAGCCAGCGCGGCCGAGAAGTATCGTCGATGCGTGGAACTTGATCCCGATTTTTTCGATGGCTGGCACGCGCTTGGGATGGCGCTGATGAAGCTGGGGCGATTCGACGAAGCGATCATAGCGGGCAAACGCGCAGTAGAATTGCGGCCTAACGATCAGATTGGCTGGACAAGTCTTTCGCTGTTCTACAATCGCGCCGGCAACATCACAGAAGCCGAAGCGGCTGGCACGAAGGCGAAAATCTTGAGCTGGGGCGGCAAAATTGCGCCCGAGCGCAATTAGATCCCAATCCCAAGCTCCAAAACCCAAACAAGTATCAAACGTCGAAAGGCTCAAAAGCCCGTCTTTGCCCGTTTTGATTATTTGAGGTTTGGAAATTTCCTTGGGATTTGGAGTTTGCGCACAGCGCCTCTACCAGATATTCACGCGTTTGTCTGCGGGTCGAACCATGGCCGAACCGTCGGGAACGTTGAATGCCTTTTGAAACTCCGGCATGTTCGAGAGCGGGCCGTTCACGCGAGACTGTGCCGGCGAATGCGGATCGGTGGTGAGCCGCAGCTTTTGATCTTCGTCGCGAATTTTTGAGCGCCAGATCGCCGCGAACGACAGGAAGAAACGTTGCTCCGGTGTCAGGCCGTCAATCTTCTTATTGCGGTCCTCTGGATTTTTGTCGAGCGCCTTCTGCAATGCGGCGTAAGCGAGCTTTACTCCTCCGATATCGGCGATGTTTTCGCCTTGGGTGAGCTCGCCATTCACATGCTGGCCTGGCAAGGGGGTGTACTCGGAATATTGATCGACGACTGCTTTCCGGCGTTTGTTGTATTCGTCTGCCGATTTCTTGGACCACCAATCGCGCAGGTTGCCAACCGCATCGAACTGCCGCCCCTGGTCATCGAAGCCGTGAGTCATTTCATGTCCGATCACAGCGCCGATTGCGCCGTAGTTCACCGCGTCGTCTGCATTCGCATAGAAAAATGGCGGCCGTAGAATTCCGGCAGGGAACACGATTTCGTTCATGGTCGGCTGGTAATACGCATTTACAGTGGGCGGCGTCATTCCCCAGTCGGTGCGATCGACTGGCTTGCCGATCTTTTGCAGATCCCGATCGGCCGCAAATTTCTCCGACCGCAGTGTGTTCATAACAAACGGGCCGCGATCGATCTCCAGCAATGAGTAATCAAGCCACTTATCGGGATAACCGATCTTGACGTTCATCGCGGCGAGTTTCTTGAGCGCTTCCTTTTTTGTCGGCTCGTCCATCCAATCGAGCGTTTTGATTCGGTCGGCCAGCGCTTCCTTTAAGTTGTTGACGAGTTCGAGTGCGCGCGCTTTCGCCTCGGGTGGGAAATAAAAGCTGACGTACAGCTTGCCAAGCGCATCGCCGATGTCGCCGTCTTCTGAAGTGACCACGCGTTTCCAGCGAGGCTTATTTTGCTGTGTGCCTCGCAGGACGCGCTGGTTAAAATCGAAATTCTCGTCGACGAAATCCTTCGAAAGATATGGCGCGGTCGCGCTAATCAGATTCCAGCGGAGGTAAGCCTTCCAATCATCCAGCGATGTCGATTTGAACAGATTGTTCACGGCTTTGAAAAACTCCGGCTGATGCACGTTGATATCGCCTGGCTCGAGCAAGTTGATCGAGTTAAAATAATCGCTCCACTTCCAGTCAGGCGTCAGGTCCTGCAACTGTCGCACTGGCATCTTGTTGTAATTCTTGATTGGATCGCGCAGCTCCACCCGCGTGCGCGACGCTTCGGCCAATTTCGTTTCCAGCGCCATGATCTTCTTAGCGTCCTCGGCAGCTTTTTCCGGCGGCTGGCCTAACAAGGTCAGCATCTTCGTCACGTGCGCGATGTACTTTTCGCGCTTCTCTTTCATATCGGCGTCCTGCTTTGTGTAATAATCCCGATCCGGCATGCCGAGTCCGCCCTGCACCGCCTGGGCGATGTCGTGATTGCTGTCCCTGGCGTCCTGGCCCGAGCCAAAATTGAAGAATGCATTGATGCCGATGCTGTGCAGGTGCGCGATCTCTTTCAGCACATCCTGACGGTCCTTCATTGCGTCGATTTTCTGGAACTCCTCTGTCAGCGGTGTTGTGCGCGCGGCTTCGACCGCCTTCTCGTCCATCCCGCTTGTGTAGTAATCACCGACTTTCCGTGTCTCCGGCGCAAGCTTCGGGTCGACCTGTGTTTGCGAGGCCTTCTCCGCGATCGTGTGCAATGCGTCGTTATTGCGCTCGATCAGTTCATTGAACGCGCCCCATCGGGAATATTCAGGCGGGATCTCTGTCTGTTTAATCCAATTGCCATTGGCGAACAGGAAAAAATCGTCGCCCGGTTTTACTGATGAATCCCGACTGTTGGCATCGAGCGGCTGGGGGTTTTGAGAGGTCTGTTCCTCGGGCGCCGCAAGGACGGCGACTAACGAACACACAACCAAAGTGATGATAGTGATAAACGATTTCATAAGTGGGGATCAGAAATTCTGCGAGTGGTTAAACCAGATTAGACCTTGCAGGTGCAATTACGTTGAAGCGCTACCCAGAGCGACGGCTACAACTGCTCGATCACGTACCCGCGCTGTTGCAATAGCGCGATCACGCTGCGTGGACCGGAAAAATGAAGCGCACCTGCGACAACTGCGGTGGGTTTACCGGTTTTCAGTTCCGCCTCAATCCGCGGAATCCATTTCACGTTGCGATCATCGACGAAACGCGCCGCAATCTTTGGCGCTTTTGTCCGCAAGTTCGTGTCGCCTGCCCACAGCTCATCGGTGTCGCCCTTCCGCCATGCTTTGTACATCCTGCCGGACTCCTTGTCGGCATTGTCAGGCTGACTAAGCGCGTCCTGCAGCAGGAACTCGCCGTCTCGATCGGACAACCCACCCATCACCGCTACATGTTCATTTACCGATTCTAGTCCGCCGATCTCCCTTCCCAATTTGACGGCGTGATCCACAAAATAATTATCCAATCCATGGGACGCGGACGCTTTGCTGTATGATGCGGGTGCGGCCAGATGCTGAGCAATCCACCAGGGTTTGTAACGAAGTTGGCTGTCGAAGCTTGCGACTCCCTCACCATCTGCGCCGCGAGCACCGGGTATGACCGTAAACATGTTTTTGCGAAGCCACGCTAGCAACTCCGGGCTAACCTTCGAGCGCATGTCTTGTCCCCGAGGATACTTGGCCGCAGCCTCAAACTTCTTTTGAAATTCTACGTGCAGGCTCGGATCGAATTCAAAGAGGAAACGGGAGCTGTCTTTCAGCGCAATGTCGTAAGGCTTGGGCAGTGGATAATCTTTTTTGCTCAGCGCGTGAATTGAGCCCACCAGATAAAATGGCGCCTTCGCGTTGGTCACGCGCCAGACGCAACATTTCGGAAATTTTTTGCTCTGCGGAGATGCGTCCATCGCGAGCGGCGTCAGAGTTACCGCGACCAATAATGCGACCGGACCGAAGGTGGCGCGCCGATTGGGAAAAAACATTTCCGGTGTTTAGCGCGAAAAAGCCGCAAGTCAATTGGGACTTTGGATGCACAAGGGGAATTGGCCTGGCCTCTCCAATGCGTTCAGCGGAGGCGGGCAGTTCGGAAAACTTTCGAGACTTGGAAGTCGTCACGTCTTGAGATGGACGCGGTTTTTGATACGATAGCGCAGACATGTCCCTCCCGATGAAGCGTTGGCCGGTTCTCGCGTTTGCCCTCGCTTCCATGGCCCTCGGACCCTCAATCGCCTCTGTTGCCGCCGAGTGGCAGGTAATCAAAGTAAACGGCCACGATTATCTGAGCGTGGACAACATTTCCAAGTTTTACGAAATGCCCGCAGAGGTCGTTCCGTCGGGGTCGAAAATACAAAAAGAGACAGCTGATCGCCCCCTGGAGTTTGTCAGCGGCAGCAGGGAAGCCATCATCAATGGCGCTCGAAGTTGGTTGTGCTTTCCCGTGATTGAACAGAATGGAAAATCTCTGGTAACGCGAACTGACCTGGCGAAAACGATTGAACCGCTCCTGCGGCCACACCGAGTTCCGGACGTGGGCAAGGTTCAAACCGTCGTTCTGGATCCCGGGCACGGCGGGTACGACAAAGGGCAGATGAGCCGTTATGGGGCAGAAAAAGATTTTGCTCTGGATGTCGTCCGAAAGCTCCGCCCGATTCTGCAGGCGAAAGGATTCCGAGTGGTTATGACTCGCGAAGGCGATTATTTTGTGCCGTTGGAAGTGCGAGCGAAAATTGCCAACTCTGCGCCCAACTCGATTTTCGTCAGCGTTCATTTCAACGGCAGCGGTGACGATCCGAACGCCACCGGGTTTGAGATTTTTTCGTTTACGCCGCGTGGTGCGCCGTCTACTTCCGACAGCGCCATCTCGTCGAAAGCTTACAACATGCAACCAGGCAGCACGGTCGACGCACAAAGCACGGCCCTGTCGGCTTGCATTTATCATTCGCTTCTTGGGCATATCCCCGAATACGACCGCGGAATCAAACGCGCGCGGTTTGCTGTGCTGCGCCTGACGAAGGTACCGGCTGTGCTGATCGAAGGCGGGTTTTTGACGGAGCGCGGCGAAAGTAAATTGATCTCCAACAAAGATTGGCGCGAGAAACTGGCGGGCGCGATTGGGATAGGAATCGAAAACTACCAGGCGCTGCCGATCAAGAAACAGCCGCCAATGATCGTTGCTGATTATCGTCGTCAGACGAAGTCTGCGCCGGTTGAACCCGTCAATCAGGAAGGAACTGTGAAAGAAGCCGATGCGAGCTTACTCCAGTTGGTCGGTCGATCCGCCCTTCTCTCGCAGCCGCGCACGCAACCGCAGACTTCAACTCCTGCGCCAACAGCATCTCTCGAATCCGCTCCCATTGTTCCGTAGATTCCACTGGTGCCAGGCGTGCTTTGTCGCATTGACGCGCGCATTTCGACAAGCACGGATCTGCCTTGACCTCTCCCTGAGCATGGCACAATGATTCTCAACCTAACGAAAGGACTTATGAAGAAACAAATCACCTACTTAATGACAGCTTTACTCGCGACAATAGCCGTTTCAAATGCCGCGCCGCCGGACAAGGCCACGATGGAAGGAAAGGAAAAAGCCGCCTGGCAGGCCTTCAAGGACAAGAACGAAGCGGACTTCAAGAAAGTCGTCGATAAGGATTTCCGTGGCGTTTACGATGCCGGTATTTTGAATATGCAGCAGGAATTGGACGGCATGAAGAAGTGGGAGATGAAGTCGTTCGAGATCAGTGGCTATGACATGTTCTCCGATGAAAAAGATGTCATCGTCGCGACGTACAAGGTGAAGCTCGAAGGCACTTACGACGGCAAGGATGCTTCTGGTATTTACAATGCCGGCACCGTGTGGAAACAGGAGAATGGGAAATGGATGGCCATTTTTCACACGAACGTAAAGCCATCAGCAGGCCAATAGCAGCCTGAGTGCTTACGGCGCTTCGAGACGAATCAACCGCCGAGTCGTAATTTCATTCCAAGTTTGTAAGTCGCTAACGAATGGCGCGCAATTTCGTTCGCCGTTGACTCCGCAAGGTGCGGCCTTTATTCTCAATTCAACACAGCGGGGGAGCCGCAATGGCTGAGAGGTCCGACTGGACGACCCCTTGAACCTGATGCGGGTAATGCCGCCGAAGGGAGCGAGGGCTCGGTGCCGGGCTGGCGATTTCAGCCATGCGATTTTTCCGCGTATGGCTTTTTTGTTTCAGACAGAATTAACAGAATGGACAAAATGACCTCAGAAAATGTGAATGGCGAACATTCTGTAGATTCGGTTCATTCTGTCGAAAAACCGCTGCCAAATTCACGAAGAATTTACGTTGGCGGGGAGCTGCATTCCGACATTCGGGTCCCGTTCCGCGAAATCTCCCTCGCACCGACTAAGTCCATAAACGGTGAAATCGAAATCAACGAACCTGTGCGTGTGTACGATACGAGCGGGCCCTGGGGTGATTCGGATTTTCACGGCGATGTAACACAAGGGCTTCTGCCATTGCGTGCAAAATGGATTCGTGAGCGTGGAGATGTGAAAACCATTGCGGGTCGCGTGGTAACGCCAGTGGACGATGGGTATCTCTCACAAATGCATGCCGAGCATGCGCAGCGCCGCAATGGAAGCTCCAAATCCCAAGATTTAAACTCCAGTCAAAATTCAAATCTCAAACATCAAGCATCAAAGTTTGCGCTGTATCGTCCTTTGCGGGCGAAGCCCGGTAAGGTGGTTACGCAACTAGCGTACGCGCGACAGGGAATCATCACGCCAGAAATGGAGTTCATTGCCATTCGCGAGAATGGCCGTTACATCGAGAATCGAGAATCGAGAATCGGTCAGCACGATTCACGATCCACGAATTACGATTCACGGAATTCGCTCGCCTTCGCACATCGTGGCGAATCCTTCGGTGCAAACATCCCAGACGAGATAACACCTGAATTCGTCCGCTCCGAGGTCGCGCGCGGTCGCGCCATCATTCCCGCAAACATCAATCATCCCGAATCCGAGCCGATGATCATCGGCCGTAATTTTCTGGTAAAGATCAACGCGAACATCGGCAACAGCGCCGTGGCGTCATCGATTGAGGAAGAAGTCGAGAAAATGCGTTGGGCGACGAAATGGGGCGCTGATACCGTGATGGACCTCAGCACCGGCAAAAATATTCACGCCACGCGCGAATGGATCATTCGCAACTCGCCCGTGCCGATTGGCACTGTGCCTATTTATCAGGCGCTCGAGAAAGTCGGCGGCCGAGCGGAAGAACTGACATGGGAAATTTATCGCGACACCCTCATCGAACAGGCGGAGCAGGGGGTCGACTACTTCACCGTCCACGCCGGAGTCCTTTTACGCTTCATCCCTCTTACGGCTAAACGCGCGACCGGAATTGTTTCCAGGGGAGGGAGCATCATGGCCAAGTGGTGCCTCGCGCATCACCAGGAAAGTTTTCTCTACACCCGTTGGGACGAAATCTGCGAGATCATGGCCGCGTACGACATCAGCTTTTCCATTGGCGACGGTCTCCGGCCTGGCTCAATCGCAGACGCGAACGACGAAGCTCAGTTCGCCGAGCTTTACACCCAAGGCGAGCTCACCAAGCGCGCGTGGGCGCATCACGTGCAGGTGATGAACGAAGGCCCGGGCCACATCCCGATGCACATGATCAAAGAAAACATGGAGAAGCAACTCGAGTGGTGCGACGAAGCACCGTTCTACACGCTCGGCCCGCTTACCACCGACATCGCGCCCGGCTACGATCACATCACCAGCGCGATCGGCGCGGCAATGATCGGCTGGTACGGCTGCGCGATGCTGTGTTACGTCACGCCGAAAGAACATCTCGGCCTGCCTAACAAGAAAGATGTCAAAGACGGCGTGATCGCGTACAAGATCGCTGCGCACGCCGCCGATCTAGCCAAAGGCCATCCCGGCACGCAATACCGCGACAACGCAATCAGCAAAGCGCGCTTCGAATTCCGCTGGGAAGACCAGTTCAACCTTTCACTCGATCCCGAAACTGCGCGCGAGTTTCATGACGAAACCTTGCCGCAAGAAGGAGCAAAAGCCGCTCACTTTTGCAGCATGTGCGGTCCGCATTTCTGTAGCATGAAAATCACAGAAGACGTACGCAAGTATGCAGCCGAACATGGCCTAACGAGTGCAGAAGCGATCGAATCCGGCTTGCAGCAAAAAGCGGAAGAGTTTGTGAAAGGTGGCGCCGAGGTCTACGCGAAGACGTAATTGTAGCGCCTCGCTCTGTCGAGGCCTTCCGTAGTCTGAGGAGCACACGCGACTCGTGGGTAAGTGATGGCGCCCTCGTCATCGCGAACTTTTTCGAATGCCTCTGGCACAACACGTCGTTTCCAGCTAGGAACATTGCGTCTTCTCATACTCACACTATTTTGGAGGTGAAGCGCATGTTACTCCCGTGAAGCAGAACTCACATCGAGAAGTACAAAATTTGGACCGGAAGCTTCCCAGTTTTGTTCGGGAGGGACAGGAAGCACATCGGCGCGCGACCGCAAAGGTGAAAGCGAATGCGCTGAAAACGCTCGGTAAACCAAAACGAGATCGAACGATTCTTTCTGCGATCAAGAGCAAACAGGTCTTGCGCTTCAAGTACAACGGCAAAGAACGAATCGTGGAGCCGCAGACCTACGGAATCAGCATCGCTGGTCGCGAAGTGTTGCGGGCGCGCCAAGTTGGCGGGGAAAGTGGTTCAGGTCAGTTGCGAATGGCGAAACTTTTCGATCTGGAAAAGATTTCGAATTTGCGAAAAGCGGGAACTGCCTTCGCAGGAGCCTTGCCAGCGCATAATCCTAACGACAGCGCAATGGTGGAAGTCTTCGCGACCCTTCCCAAGCCGACGAAATGATTAGCAACAGCGTATCAAAAGCGGCGCTACGTGCTCTTGGGCTTGATCTCGCGGCCTAACAAACGCTCCAGTTTGCCGGTTACGTTGAGTTCCTGTGCCCAGCTTCTGAGATAATTCTTATCCAGAGCATTGGCTTGCACCGCGACAATACCTGCGGCATCGGCCAGTTGTCTTTCAGAAGGTGATACGCGATCCCAAACGAGTTTGTGTAGAACGACGTCTTCGGCAGTCGATATCCATGCGTGCTCCCCGAAGAGCATAACCCGAACGCGTCGGCGAAGCATTTCCCGATCGAAGGGTTCGGGCCAGGTTTGCCAGAAATCGACTTTTAGTGCAGAACGGGTGTCGACGGCGTTGAATTGATACGGCGGTTGTTGCGCTGCACGCACACCTTTCTCGTCGATATAAAAGTCTCCGCTGAATTGATTATCTGGAAAGATGGCAAAGTCCGCGAACTTCCCGCGTGAATTGTAGCCGCCTCGCTCTGCCGAGGCGTTGGAGCGGTCGCCGCGGCGACCTGGTTTCGGCGGCTCGCCGAAACGAACTTTTGAATCAATTCTTTGGAATCGGCGAGTGATGTTGTTGACCGACATGCCTGCGGTAAGGTTCGGGGATGAACCGCGCACGCTTATCTGAACGCGTCACTCGCGCACGGACCGGGACAGTTTCCGGTAGAGATTGCCTGGAGATTGTTTGGGTTGATCAAGCACCGCTGCGAGCCAGTGCCGCCGCGGAATGCACCGACATGATGGCGCGTCTGGAGCGAGCGCGACTTGGCTGGCATCAGTTTGAACGACAGGACAAGCCCGCGTTCGTCCGGTGGCGGGCCCGTGAGTTTGGCGCGTTGCTTAGCACCGCGCGGGATGTCGAGGATAAGATTCGGGACGCGCAAAACCTGATTCATGAAGTGCAGGTTGAAATGCGGCGACACATCCAGGATCCGCACAGTGCCTATCGGCGCGTGCTGTTTCGACGCCAAAATCCGGGCATCGCCAATGAGCGGGAGACTTTCTCTTATGGATCGCAATCGACACCTCATCTGAGCGAATTCGAGCAGGAAGCTCTGTTTCAAGAATGGGTGCGAACATTTCTTGGCACGAACCCGACCAAGATGGATGACGACGTTTATTCGAGCAGCTTTGAAGTTTTTAAGTCGCATATGTTCGTTAGGCCCGAAAGCGCCCCGAGTCGATCTGATCCCCGGCCGGCGAGTGTTCGGCGTT
Source organism: Candidatus Udaeobacter sp. (assembly GCA_036488345.1). Classification (GTDB taxonomy): domain Bacteria; phylum Verrucomicrobiota; class Verrucomicrobiia; order Chthoniobacterales; family UBA10450; genus Udaeobacter. Next base: position 2,105 of record DASXHS010000069.1, on the reverse strand, counting down.
CTGCGGTTGATGAGGAGTCGGCGGCCGCAACTGAACCGGTGACGATTGATCTGCGGGTAAAGGAAATCTATCGGCGGCTGGTGCGTCGATTACATCCCGACTTGCGCGCCGATGGGGATGCGTCGGTCTCTTCGCTTTGGCATGAAGTCCAGGAGGCATATGTGGCCGGTGACGTTGCCCGCATGGAACTTCTGCTGGCGCTCAGTGATTTGTCGGACGCGCCCGGCTCTGGCACAACCTTATCGCAGATGCGCTCGGTCCTTGGCGAATTGACACGGTCTGTGCGCGCGTTGGAGTTAAGCCTGGTCGAAGCCGGGCGGGAAGATTCATGGAACTTCGTCCGAATAGGTCCATCGGAGGATCTGCGGGTGCGCGTGGAGCGGCAATTGAAGCATGATCTCGCGCTGCGACAACAGCGCCTGGAGCTACTCACGAAAACGATTGCCGGATGGGCTGAGCGACCGCAGTTCAGTAGAGAGAAGTTGAGGGCGACCGGTTGACATTCTGGGGAGCGCACGCTTCCAGCGTGCTGGTTTCGGCATCTTGCCGAAACGAATTTTTTTGATTTGAATCTGTTACCTCCTCTGTCGTTGACGAGCAGGACTTTGGCGGAAGCTGTTCTGCGCTCGGTTTGCGCTGCGGAGAGCGGAGTGACAGGGTGAAGCGACGCGTGGAGGAACGAAGTAATGACGCCTCGCGACATGAACATTCGCCGAATGACCCGCGACGAGCTGGACACGCTCGTCGAATGGGCGGCCTGCGAAGGTTGGAACCCCGGCTTGGACGATGCCGAGGTGTTTTGGGCCACCGACCCGGAGGGTTTCATTGCAGCTGAAATAGAAGGTGAGCTAATCGGCGGCGGCTCAATTGTCGCTTACGAAAAAAAGTACGGCTTCATTGGTTTGTTCATTGTCCGCCCGGAATACCGCGGTCATGGATTTGGCGATCACCTTTGGCATGAGCTCAATCGACGCTTGTTAGCGCGCCTTGACGCTGGCGCGGCGATCGGTTTGGACGGCGTGTTTAATATGCAGCACTACTATGCCCGCGGTGGATTCCGTTTTGTTTGCCGTGATCTTCGCTTCGAAGGAGTGGGTATGGATTTTCCGCAACCAAAGCACCTCATCGATGCGAGCGCTCTTCCCTTCGAGTGCATTGCTGACTATGATCGGCGACACTTCCCTGCGACGCGCAGCAGATTCCTGCAGAAGTGGATACATCGGCCGGGAGGGAATGCCCTCGCCGTAGTTGATGGCGGCGAGATACGTGGCTACGCGGTGATGCGGCCCTGCCGAACCGGCTACAAGATCGGCCCTCTCTTCGCTGCAAACGTTGCCGTGGCGGAATCGCTCCTGGTAGCTGTTGCCTCGCGTGTGCCTGGCGAGCCAATTTTCATCGACGTGCCGGAGATCAACCGCGATGCGCTAGCGCTGGTCGCGCGTTACGGGATGAGCGAGGTCTTCGGCTGCGCCCGGATGGTGCTCGGGTTGATCCCGCAGCTCCCAGACGCCGAGATCTTCGGCGTTACAACATTCGAATTGGGATAAGGATCATTGTCGCCGCACAGTTGCGCCGCAGAGAACCGGACAACGTTGCCTGAATGAATTCTTACACTCTCGAGCCCGTTGATTTCATCCGATCGACCGTGAAGAGCTGACAGGGCGCGCCGTGGCAGGTCACTGATCACCTTGAACTATTCGCGCCCCGCGGCCTTGCTTGCCGCGTGGCGCAGTTTTACGCGGTCGCAACGCTCCAGTAACCGCGGCGATTCCATCGGATCCGCCCCAGCGGCGAATCCCGGCGTCGCACCGCGCCAGCGCAACCTCTCGACCTTCTTGAAGAGCGGCGCATCGGTGCGCAGGGTCGCTAGTAGACTTTACTATCGCTTGTGGCGTGTTGCGTTGATACGCTTCTTTTTCGGAGGAGAAAACATCACCATGCTTCATCTACTTTGGTATATCATCGTAGGCTTGATCGCCGGGTTCGTTGCCAAATCGGTCATGCACCTGCACATGACGCTTTTCTGGACGACCGTGCTCGGTCTCGTCGGCTCAATTCTGGGCGGATTCATAACGCACCTGTTTGACCGTCCGAAACCCGAGGCG
>DASXHS010000014.1:0-16875 GCA_036488345.1 Candidatus Udaeobacter sp. | reverse complement strand
TGCAAATTCGTTCCAAAGACGCGGACAAAAGCAAAGACGCTCGTGATACGCTTGAGCGACTTATCACCACTGCGCCATACCGAACTGGCGCGCTACGAGCATTGCTCAACGATGCTGTGGAACGCAATGACCGCACTTCTGCGGATAGCTTTGCACAACAGCTCCAAATGTCGCCAGAGGTCGCGTTCGGCGATTACCTGCTTTGTCTGAATTTTTACCAAAAGCTAGACGAGAAAAAATTCCGGCGGCTCCTCGAGAAAGTGAAACCGTTTGCGGCGCGTAATGCATCTGATCTCGCATCGCTGGTCGACTGGATGAATCAGAACGGACTCGCTGGAGATGTTGTGAAGTGGGTCGACAAGTTGCCGCCCGCAAAATTGAGTTCGCCGCCTGCGTCTGTCGCAGTGGCCGATGCTTATGCAACTGTGAAGAATTGGTCGCGTCTGAAACGCTGGACCCGGAGTGGAAATTGGGGCGACGCCGAATATTTGCGCCTGGCTTACGGCGCAATCGCGGAAAAACATTTGCGTTCCAGCAACGACTCGAACGCGAAATCTGAGTTCGAAACGCTTTGGCAGTCTGCCGTTCAATTGTCACAGGACGTGCTGGATCACGAACTTGTGCTCGCTCGGCTCGCCACAAAATCGCAATTGGCGAACCAGGCCGAAGAACTCTGGGTTCGCGTCGAAGAAAATCCAACGATGCGCCGTGAAGCGCTCGACAATCTTCGCCAGCTGTATCGCGCCAAGGACGAAACAACCAAGCTGTACACGGTTCTCCAACGGCTTCATGAAAGTTCGCCTAACGAGGCACCGATCACAGCAGACCTGGCGCGGCTCGGCCTGAATCTTGGCGAAAATATTGAAAGCTCACATCAACTCGCGAAAGAGGCTTATGACCGCGCGCCGACTGACGTCAATTGTGCGGTAACGTACGCATTTTCACTTCATAGCCTCGGCAGAAACGCAGAAGCTCTTGCGGTGATCCAAAGTTTGCCGCCGGACCGACTGCACGATGCCCACGCGGCCGTTTACGTCGCGCTGGTGCTCGTCGAGGTAAACGAACTCAAGGGAGCAAAGGATTACGTAGAGGCCGCCGAAAACGGGAAACTTTATCCGGAAGATAAAAAGCTACTCGAAGAAACGAAGAGGAAGCTTACCACGGCATCTGCAATTCCGTCGCCGGCGGAGTCGCCGTCGCCTAGCGGAACACCCTAGCTGTAGCAATCACTCTTCTTTCTCAATCGCATCTGTCCAATCGGCGATGTCTTTCTCGTTCATCTGAACACGCTCTTCCAAACGCGCATCCCGATATCCCCACTCCTGTACGTCGACCAAATATTGCTGCCGCGAAATCAGCGTGCCGCGGCATAATCGTTCTGACCCGGCAGTGCTCACTTCAATCCGGAGCCGTGTAATCAAATCCTCCATGATCGCCGCCGGGATTCGCGTGCGTTCCCCAGGATAAATGTAACCGAACATGATCAAATGGTTGAACAATATGCGCCAATCAGGACCGAACCGTCCAACCAAGTGTGTCCAATCGATCTCTTCCGCACAGCAGCGAAGAATGTGCGCGATGTCGGCGCCATCAAACCGCTCGCGTTCCATGATGTACGCCTTCATCCAAATCATCTCCTCCGGCGCGCAGTGTTTCACAGGCACTCCCAGCAACTCTGCATCGCTCGCCCGCTCGAACCACGAATCATCCACTTCGCACAATCCATTGCCGGCGCGAAAAATCAGATCAAGCATATCTCCTTCGTACGTCCCCTTGGCCAGCCAGTGCGGGAATGTCAGTTCGGTTTTGTACCCTGCGCGCTCTAGCGCACGTAGCGCAGCCTTCACGTGATTTGGCCGAATATAGAGATCGAAATCCTTCGTGCTACGCGACACGCCTCCGTACACCTCCACCATGTACGCGCCGCCGATCAGGAACGGAACCCCGGCAGCATGCAACGCTGCCACTGATCTGCGATGAAACTCGTCGCGGCTGCCTTCACTACGATTGGCTTGAACCGCCGTGGCTGTGCTTGCAGTCATTACCCATCAATTACGCAGTTGAACTGCGCCACGCGTGCATGTCAGGGCGTGTTCCTTCGCGAAACGTCCATCCTTAGTCGCCGTTTCGTTTCTTAAGACGATGGCAGAACGAACGTTGCGTATCGCTGCGACTGCAGATCTTCATTATGGCAAGCATTCGCGCGGAAAAATGCAGGATGCGTTTGCGGAGATTTCGGGGAACGCCGATGTGCTGTTGCTCTGCGGCGATCTCACAGAGTACGGACTTCCCGAAGAAGCGGAGGAACTCGCCGCCGACATCCGCAGTGCGGTGAGAATCCCGTGCATCGGTGTCATCGGGAATCATGATTATGAATCCGGACACCCGGAGACGGTCGCGAACATTCTCGATCAGACCGGCGTGACCATGTTGAATGGGGAAGCCACCGAAATCGCCGGTGTTGGATTCGCGGGGATCTGCGGGTTTGGCGGAGGTTTCGGCAGACGGATGCTGAATGCGTGGGGTGAGCCGCTGATTAAAGAATTCGTGCAGGAATCAGTCAGCCACGCCATTCGCCTCGAGCAAGCTTTGGTCAAACTGCAAACTGAGCGCCGAATCGTGATCCTGCATTACTCCCCAATTAGAGCGACGCTGGAGGGCGAAGATCCGGAAATCTATGCCTTCCTCGGCTCGAGTCGTCTTGAAGAACCGATCAACCGATTTCGATCCACCGCAGTCTTTCACGGTCACGCACACAACGGTATTAACGAAGGCAAAACGTCAACTGGCATTCCCGTTTACAACGTCTCGGCACCGGTGCTGCAGAAAACTGGAAAGCAATATCGAATTGTCGAACTGTAGTTTGTCTGTCTCAGACGCAATCCCCAGACAAAGAAGCTGCTGCAATAACGCGCCAAGCCTCGACGTCTGCCCAGGATTCCGCAGGCGAAACGCAGCGTACAGCTTTAATTGCATCGAAAGTCACTTCAGAAAGCGGAACGTCGATTGAAGCTGCCAGTTCGCACCGGATTGCGGCTGCCAAATTCTTGTACAGCAAACTCAAGTGCGGTTTTAACTCATACTGTGACGAATCGTTCGCCGTATCGCGAATGATGCCATTGATCTTCCGCAGTTCTGCGTTCATGGCGAATTGCACAAAGAGCGTTTTGATAAACTCATCGGATTGATCAATCCCAACTGGTGTCAGCTCGATGAGTTTGCATTTATGCGCTGCGGCTCCGAGCGCGTTCTTAGCCGCATCGGCGCGATCTGCTCCGACATGAATCGTCACGTGCGGCTCGAAAACAGGCGCATCGCATCGACGGGCAAGATCGTTGATGGTCCGCTGAAAGAAGCTGCATGCCGACTCGGACGGGATAAGCCAGTACGCAATGACGGTTTGCCTGGTCACGAGACCATTACGGGTTCCGGTTCAAGTCCACTTCTGCAGCTCTACTATGTTACCTTCGGGATCTCGCGCATAAACCACACGAAGCAGGCCGACGCCTTCTACTTCCGCCGTGGCAATTTCTCCGACTGCGCCGCCGCCGGCTGCGATCACTACTTGTAGCGCTTCATCCACGTTGTCCACCGCGAATGCAATGTGGCCGAATCCGCACTCGTTAGCTCTCGGCAGCCCGCGTTCGATCAACTGATCGTAGCTGAAGATTTCCAGTGTAGGCCCAGCATCGTCGTATCCAGGGAACCTGAGATGGACGCCACGAAGACGGGCGTTCGGAACCGAATTCACCCTGTCAAGCCACGCCGCACACAAGTCACGTTCGGGACCTTTGGGTTCGCATCCGAACACTTCGCGATAGAACCGGACCAGCCTTTTCCAATCTCTGGCGATCAGATTGGTGTGCACATATTTCGCGCGGATCGGCATTCCTTTCTCCTAGACCAAGCCTACAAATATCACAATTGATCTGCCGATGTCATTCTGAGCGAAGCGAAGAATCTCTGATCATTTCTGGATCGGTCCGTTGGAAAAATTGCAATGTTTCGCTTCGCACAACATGACAGCAGGAAGAATTGGCTGAACTTGCGGTATGCCGACGAATGTTTTGGGAACGGATTTGAAATGTTGTTGTCGCGATCCGATGACCGGTTTTTATCGCGACGGCTATTGCCGAACAGGGCCAGAGGACGTGGGGCAACACACGGTGTGTGTGCAAGTCACGGAGGAATTTTTGGATTTCTCCGTCCTGGATGGAAACGACTTGGTCACTCCGCATCCCGAGTGGGGTTTTCCTGGATTGAAGCCCGGCGACAAATGGTGCGTGTGCGTTACGCGGTGGAAAAGCGCGCTGGATCACAACCGCGCCGCACCTGTGGATCTGGAAGCGACGCATGCTTCGGCGCTCGAGTTCGTCACGCTGGAAGAACTAAAAGCGCACGCGGTAACGCAAGCCTAACAAATTCCGCAAACCGGCCGCGGTTGAATCCGATTGGGTTTGCCGCCACGCTAAGGACGAATTGAAGCTCCCTTTTAGTCTTTTCCTGGCGCTGAGGTATTTGAAACCGAAGCGTACATTTCTCTCGATCATCACGTTGATCTCGGTCCTTGGCGTGATGCTCGGTGTGACCGTGCTGATCCTTGTGATCGCGGTCATGACCGGATTCGATCGGGAGCTGCGGCAGAAAGTCATCGATTTCGATGCGCACATTCTGGTCACTTCCGAGGATGTGTTCCGCGAGTGGCGCCCGCTCAAGGCCAAACTTGATAAAACGCCGGGCGTAGTTGCCACGGCTCCTTTTGTGCAAGGACCGGTAATTGTGGAATTCCACGCCAGGCGGCTCGCGCCGCTGATTCGCGGTATTGATCCCAAGCAGGAAGAGAAAGTCATTCCACTCCAAAAGTTCATCAAATTCGGCAAGCTCGATCTGGAAGGAGAATCAACAGTGGTCGGGATTGAGCTGGCGCGGAAACTCGGAGTCACCATCGGCGATAAGGTGACAGTTTATTCACCGGGCAATCTTGGCCAGGTCCTCGACGGCATTAAGAAACTGGAGAACGCGAAGGGCGAAGAAGAGAAAAAAGCCATCGACGAATTGCGCGATGTAATTCTCCCGAAAGAACTGACTGTCACCGGAATTTTCGAGACGGGCCATTACCTGCACGACTCCGAATTTTTGCTCGTGCCCGTGTACGTCGGCCAGGAGCTATACGGTTTGGGTGATGCGTTGCACGGAATCACGGTGAAGACCGACAACCCATACGGCGCCGAACGTGTAAAACAGGAGATCCAACAATTCCTCGAGCCGCCGCAGTACGCCCAGACCTGGATCGATATGAATCGCCAATATTTCGAAGCGGTTCGGCTGGAACGTACGGTGATGTTTTTTCTTTTGTTCTTCATCGTGATCGTCGCGGCTTTTGGAATCATGAGCACGCTCATCACCGTGACGGTACAAAAACGGCACGAGATCGGAATTGTGAAAGCGCTCGGGGCGAACATTGCGCAAATTGTCTGGGTATTCCTTGGTCAGGGAACAGTTGTCGGCCTTTTCGGAACGATCACTGGCTTGGGCCTTGGGATGACGTTGATCCGTTACCGTAACGAGTTTAGTCGGTGGCTGGCATCGACTCTGCATATCGAGATTTTCCCGCGAGAGGTCTATCAATTCTCGTCGATCCCGGCCGAAGTCATTCCGCATGACGTTGCTATCATTTGCATCAGCGCCTTCATAATCTGTTCGTTGGCGGCGCTAATCCCTGCGTACTTCGCCGCGCGGCTCGATCCGGTAAAAGCGCTGCGTTACGAGTGACGTTGTAGAAGCGCTAAAACTTGAGAAAAGCACTCAACGCGCGGGAAGCATAATCGTATCCTTCCGGCCATTCGCTTTGCCGCGGGCCGGCTACGTTCAGAACGTCGATCTTATTCTCGCGGACAAAATCGGCAATCGGCTTAGCGGCATCTTCAGCGGAAAACTTTGACGCATCGATCAATTGGTACGGTCGCTTCAGGTCAACACAGAAACGAACGGTCCGCTCGGTGCCGCCGCGAAGTTCTCTCGAGTGAACTATGATCGTTCCATCGGAATCTTTGACGTTCTGCCACGTGCGTTCGTTGAAACCGCCGCTTTGTAATTCCTGAACTGGATAGTGGTCCGGAATTTTGCCGAATTCATCGAGTCGTCCGGCCGGACACGATCCGCCGCAGTTAATTCCATGTCTGAGCGCGACGTCGAGCGCGGCGCGATCCACTCCTGTTTGACCGCCCGAAATGATCTTGAGTGCCTTCACTACAGCGGGGCTAACTGACCGCCGACCACGTGATCGGAGTTCAGTCGCCTGTCGGAACAATGTCGGCGCGCTCGATCATGAGAATTACCGTGCGTTCAGGCGCGCGCGTACGATGGCGCACGCTTTTCGGCACGACGAAGCCCTGTCGCGGCGCAAGATCAATAACGCGATCTTCGAGATCGATCAGGAACCGCCCATCCAGCACCAAGAAGAATTCATCGATGTCTTTGTGTTCGTGCCAGTGATATTCCCCCTGAACGACTGCCATCCTAACGACTGAGTCGTTCACCGTGCACAGCGTCTGGTTGTACCATGTGTCTGTGCAGGCGTCCGCCAGCTTCTGCACATCAATCACCTCAAGCGGTCCATGCAAAATGTTTAGGTAAGTCTTGTACGGGAATTTTTCGGCGTCTTGTTGTGAAGCCATGATGTAATTTTACCGCAGAGATCGCGGAGGTCGTCGAGGAAACCGTCTACTACATCTGCTCTGCGTTCTCCGCGTCCTCTGCGGTAAACTGGAGTTACTCTTCACCGTCGAAATAATCGGTCTCCTCACCTTTGATGACGACGCGATCGGCTGCTGACGATTTGTTCACCTTCCATTTACCGCTGTCGGGATAATAACCCGATTCGCCGATCGGGTTATCGGCGATGACGTAGTACGTTAGTTCTTCGTCGCCAGAATTGATCACTTGATGCGGCTCGTTTGGGCCGAAGATGAACGCGTCGCCGGCCACCACTTCGGTTTTGCCATCTTTGTGACGAACAGTGCCTTTTCCGGAGATCACCAAATACAGCTCCCATTGGGCAGAGTGCGCGTGGTAAGGGAAGTTGCACTTTCCTGCCGGCACTCGGCTCCATTCCAGATCAAACGGGTGCCGCTTGGAAAGGTCGAGCGAAGCGGGTTCGCGTCCTAGCGCTTCAGAAATTCCCTTAAAGGCGACGGCGTATTTTCCGCCTGGCGATTGCCACGGGTCCTCTTTGATTTCGTTTAGGTTAACTTTTTCCATTGCTGTAGAATCACCGCTGAGGTCCCGTAGAAGGATTCATAATTCTCCGTGTACTCCGCCTCCTCTTCGGTTAAAGATTCATTCTTCGCCATCGAAGTAATCGGTCTCGGTTCCTTTCATGATTAGCTCTTCGGATCCTTCCCTGGTCACAGCCCACTTGCCGCTGTCGGGATAGTAACAGGAATCACCTGCTGCTCCGCCGCTGCGTGGATTGTCGGCGATCACGTAATAAAGAAAATCCTCATCACCGCCATTGGTAAGCTGATGCGCCTCACCGGGCTGAAATAAAAATGCGTCGCCAGGTCCAACTTCGGTTATTCCGTCCTTATCGCGCACATTGCCGCACCCAGAAATGACGAGATAAAGCTCCGATTCCGCTGAATGCGCGTGATAGGGACAAAGAGATTTGCCTTTCGGTATCCGCACTAGCGCCAGATCAAAGGGATGGCGCTTAGACAGATCGAGCGACTCCGGTTCGCGTCCAAGCGCAACCGAAATGTTCTTGGTAATCCGGCCAAACTTTCCTTTCGGCGACTTTTTTTCCTGCTCGGGAACGTCTTTGAGATTGATCTTTCGCATTTGGGGAAAACTCTCAGCTAAACTAACGAGACGAAACCCGTTTCCTGGTGGCGATTGTGAAAATGGCAATCGCTGCCCAAACGAGGTTCACAAAGGTGGAAGGATACGATCCATAGAAAATTGTGTTTGCGGCCAGGAGGAGGCTGCCGCCGACGTTGAGGAACTGAAACACAGAAGAATGTCCTTCCCATTTTCTAGCGGAAACCATTGCATACGCCACAAGCAGAGCTGCTGCTCCGACCCATCCAATCCCATCAAACCATAAATGATCCTTCATACGGTAGACTTCTTAGCAAGCAATGCTGTCATGTTGAGGGGAGCGAAATATCTCGGTTTTGTCCGTGGCAGGCTCGATCAATCAAATCAGAGATTCTTCGCTTCGCTCAGAATGACACAATGGTTGGGTTTTTAACACAAGTGGATGCTTGCATTACTCCTCCCATTTTTTCGGCAGTTTTTGTTTGAGCGTCTCTACTGGCTCGAACAGGTCACCTTGTTTTTCGACGCGCGCCAACGTCTGATCGGAACGAAATTTTAAGACGTCCGCGCGTTTCTTCTTCAAACAATTCTCCACTTCACTCCAAGTAACCGGCGTGGACACAGTCGGCTCATCTTTTGCGCGAAGTGAGTAAACGCAAATAGTAGTTTTGTGTTCGTCGTTCTGGCTCCAATCGACGAACACTTTTCCTTTGCGCACAGCCTTTGACATGTTCGACGTGACACGATCAGGATGATCGCGTTCCAGACGTTGGGCTAATGAGCGGGACAAACCTTTTGTCAGGTCGTAAGTCACCGGCGTGTTCAGCGGCACATACACTTGTAAGCCTTTGGAGCCGCTCGTTTTTGCGAACGCTTTCAATTTCATTCCATCCAGCAGCTCGCGCAGCCAGATCCCAACCTGACAGCATTGCACGATGTCCGCGGGCGCACCCGGATCGAGATCGAACACCATCATCGTTGGGCGGTCGACGTTGTTCTTGCGCGACAGCGATGTATGCAGTTCGAGATCGGCGAGGTTAGCTGCCCAGACGAGCGTGGGCAGATCGTTGGCAAGACAGTAATGCATGATCCGCTGGTTGCCTTCGCTCCATACCTTTGCCGTTTGCACCCATTTCGGCCGATGCACGGGGCAATTCTTTTCATAGAAAAACTCACCTTCCACGCCATTTGGATACCGCTTCATTGTAAGCGGGCGGTCCTTCAAGTGCGGCAAGAGCACCGGCGCGACCCGGATAAAATAATCGATCACGTGCGCCTTGGTGAAATCGGCTTTCGGATAAAGCACCTTGTCGAGGTTCGATACCTGAAGCTTCCGATCGTCAACAACGAGTTCTGCTTTTTTGGCCATCGATCTAATCCTCGCACAACGTCCACGAAAGATGCAAAGGTTCTAATCTTCTCTTCGTAACCTTTCTCCTTTTCGTGCAAACCCCATTAGGCGAAGAATCGCTCGGGCGGAAGCACCGCCTTGGGTTTGCAAATCCGAGCGACGCAATGTTCCCAGCTTTCGTGCCCGCTCTGGATGTCGATTTCCACCCGCAGAAAATAAATCGGCACTTTCAGGTCCGCATCGGGCAGACGCGGCATGCGTACCGAGTCTTTTTCGGTCGTGACAATCATCGCCAAGTCACGGCGGATGCAACGGTTGATGAAGCTGATCAGTTCCGCTTCGGTGTAATAATGATGATCGATGTAGTTTTTCGCGAGATCGACGTGTGCGCCGAGTTTTGTGAGCGCGCCCTCAAAACTTTCAGGGGCAGCAATCGCGCACAGCGAACCGATGAACGCGTCGCGCAAAGCCTCGAGCGGCAATTGTTCGCCCGTGAAAACATTCTGCAAGTAAAGCGGTTTGTGCGCGCATTCGATAACTTCCGCAGTGCGATTGTAACGCCGGATTCGTCGCATCAACTCGAAATTACCGTCGCCCGTATTTTTGGTAATAAAGATGTAGCTGGCGCGGCGAAGATTGCGTGGCCTCTCACGCAAGGTGCCCCGAGGCAGCAGGAATTCATTGCCAAAAGGCGCTTGCCGATCGACGAGCACCATATCGAGCCGATGCTTCAAATGGAGATACTGAAATCCGTCGTCGAGCAGAAGTGTGTCGACCTTCCATTTATCAATGGCGAACAGGCCGCTTTTCACCCGGTCTTTATCCACGAGTACGATCACATCCTTTAAGTTGTGAGCGAGCATGTAAGGCTCATCGCCGGCGGTTAGCGAATCGAGCAGCAGGGATTTGCCATCGGAAACGATTCGTGGAGGCTCTGAATCTCCGCGGAACCGGCTCCGCCAATCGCGTTTCCGCGGAACGCTTTTGTAACCACGACTAAGAATCGCTACTCGCCGTCCCCCCGCCTGCAAAGCCCGGGCAAACTTCTCCACGATCGGCGTTTTACCCGTTCCGCCGACAGTAAGATTGCCGATGCTGATCACGAGGCATCCCAGCGTGCGTTCGCGGAAAATCCTTTTGCGATAGAAATAAAGCCGGAGTTGCACCACCCCGTCGTAGACGAACGAGAGCGCGTAAAGAATACCGCGCAGAATGGAGGCGCGAACGCCATGACGTCGCTCGAGGACGACGTCGATCCCGAATTCTTCTAGCTGTTCAAGTCGGCGGCCCATCTTAATGGTCGCTTCCGGACGTCCGGCGGCGGATTGGCAATACTTGCGCACCGCGGTTGTCAGCGTGCGTGATAATCGTGTGACCAGGCATGGCCGCGGCGTGCACCATGGCGGTCGCGATTTTTCCGGGCGCTTTGAGCGTAATAGCCGCTATCGCGGATCCGCTTCCGCTGAGAAACGCACCGAGCGCGCCGGCTCGCTCAGCGGCCGCGATAACGCGGGGAAGAAACTGAATCAGTTTCGCGCGAAATGGCTGATGAAGGTTATCAGAAAAACTGCCACGCATTTTTTCGTAATCTCGCGATGCGAAGGCCGCGGTGACCGCGCACGCGTTCGCACAGTTTTCCACCGCAGCAAAGCGCGAAATCTTTGAAGGCAAAATTCTTCGCGCGCGAGCGGTTTCGATTTCGAGGTCGGGGACCAGGAGAACAAAATACAAGCGTGGGGCGACGTCGAAGCGATAAACGGCCGGGCATCCCACTCGCTTGCCCCGCGCAAGCGAGACGCTCGCGCTACTCTGCACCACAGTGAAGCCGCCGAAGGCGGCCGGTGCAGCATTATCAGGATGTCCCTCCAATCCTGCGCATAATCGGAACACTGTTAATCGATCGAGCGGCTTGCCACTGAGGTGGTTCAGGCCCAGAAGGACGCCTAGGCGAACCGTTGCGCTGCTGCCGAGGCCTCGACAACGTGGAATTCGTTCCACAATGGAACACGAAAACGAGAACGCACGCCGCCGCGTTTGCTTGAAAAATCTTTCTGCCGCGTCAGACACGATTCGTGGATGAGAAGATCGAGGCGTGTTGCCCCGGACGAGCGTGACGCTGTTATGGAGGCCGAGAGCGACGCCAAGACAATCATAGCCAGGGCCAAGATTGGAAGTGCTCGCGGGAACACGAACGGTCACTTGTTGCATAGTTACGCCGCCGACACGCGGCCGTTGACTCGACGGCGCGAACGTGATCGCGGCAGTGTAGCAACGCCGCGTTTCCCGGCAACCCATCCGTTGCGCCATACTGATTTCGAACTATTCCCGTTGGAGCACCGAAACAAAATGATTACTGGATGGATTGATCGAGGCTTGCTCCGTGATCTCCAGGCTGAGGGTACTGACGCGCACAGGCTTTGCACTATTAATGATGGCTGGGTCGAACGCTTCGGCAGCGACGTTCTGATCTCGTTTAAGAGGGTATTGGCGCGCGAACGGCTGCTGGAAGAGCTCCAAACCTGGGCCGATTCGGCCGACTTCCAAGTGCGACGTGTCTTTGCGCGATTGATTCCTACAAAAAGCGAACGTCGCGAATCACCCGCCCTGGTCATTGGCGATCCCAGCGAGAGTTTACAAACCGTCGCCACCGAATGGTGTCTGCGGTTCGGCATAGATTTCGGTACGGGCTATTCGCCTGGTTTGTTTTTGGACCAGCGGGAGAATCGCCGGTACGTGCGTCATATCGCGCCAAAGCGACTACTGAATTGCTTTGCTTACACTTGTTCCTTTTCCGTGTACGCGGCATGTGGCGGAGCGAGCACCGTCAACATCGACCTTTCGAAAAGATCTCTCACCCGTGGACGCGAGAATTTCGCGCTGAACAACCTGTCAACGATCGATCATCGCTTTATCACAGACGACGTGCGATCCGTGCTGGCGCGCCTCGCCCGGAGAGGCGAAAAATTCGACGCGATCATCCTCGACCCTCCGACTTTTTCACGCTCTCCGGGAGGAAAAACGTTTCGGGTCCAACACGATTTCGAAAGTTTGCTCATTAGCGCTCTTGGAGTGGCGGAGCGCAACACCCAGCTTTTGGTGGCGACGAATTGTTCCGCACTGGGCGAGCGTGCGCTAGAAGTGATGGCCCGCTATTGCCTGAAAGAGACGCGTCGAGCCGGGACATTTCACCGACCGCCGCCACTGCCTGATTTTCCACCTCGCACAGGTGCCAGCTCGATCTGGCTTGCTTTGCGGTGATAGTTCGATGCGCGCAGGATGGCTTCACAATGCGAATCATTAGCGTCATGGATCAGTTATCTCCTGAAATGGTTGCTGAGTTTCCCGAACGCGGAATGCAATGGGTGAAAGACCGAGTCGAAACGGTGGTCAATGAAACCGGTGATTACGTGCGCGAAAAGCCGACACAGTCTCTCTTCTATGCTTTTGCGGTTGGATACGTGTTGAATCGTCTGCCGTTGGGTCGAGTGCTAGCCGGACTTCTTCGTCTGCTCTTTATGGCACTAAAGCCCGCGGTCTTGATTTACGGTGCCGCCAAATTGTACCGATCGACCCAAGAACGCGAAGCCTCGTAGCGGTTAGAGTTAAAACGGCCGAATCGTTGAGCGGGCATGCGCCGCCGGAGATATTACTCGTCCAGCGTAAATCCGATCTTCAGAGTCACCTGCCAGTGCTCGATTTTGCCCTCGTCGATGTAACCGCGGGTTTCGGTCACCTCGAACCAGCGCATGTTGCGAATCGTCTTGCTCGCACGCGACAGGGCATTACGGACCGCTTCCTCCATACCGTTTGGCGATGAGCCAACAATCTCAATCTTCTTGTAAACGTGTTCAGCCATGCGCGCATTATTTCGCGGTTCACATTGGAACACAATAAAAAGCCGGGGCAAGGAGCGGCTGTCTCAAGTCCGCCGCCCAGAGTAGCGCGAGCATCCTCGCTTGCAAAACTTGCCAGAAGGCGCAAGCGGGACGCTTACGCTACGTCGCGATTGCTCGGCAAATTTCCTTTACAAACCAACACTGCTTCCGGCAGCCTCCTGTCGTGCGAACATCGTTTGCAGTCTGGGTCCTGCTAACAGTTGCATTGTGCTGCGTACACGCTCAGGACCAGGAGAAAAAACTAGTCGATCGGCTTCTCAAGCCTGACATGGCGCTGCAGAACGAAGCGCAAAATAAGAAATTTGGCGGAGACGGTTCGGTATCCATCCACAAACACGCAAACGTCGGAACGTTTTTCATTCACCAGAAACCGAGCTCAAAAAATTACTCCGGGACACGCGATTTCTCGACCACGCAATTTTATTCCCAGACCTACCGTGGCGGACGGACCGCCTACGAGGTTCCGTCACAGCAAACACTTGCAAATTCCAAGGCTGCCTACGGAAGTCAGACTGCCCCCGGTGTTCGTGACGCACCTCAGTCCGGGAAAAAGGTCGCCGCTCATGCGTATGGAGGTAACCGACCCTTTCTGAACGAAGGCACAAATCAGAAGTCGCTCAACAGAAAAACCGAGCCGCTCACGATCGAGCAGGTGCGCGAGTTGTTGAACAAAAACAAGTAGCGCTCGTCCGGTCGCGGCGAGTGCGCTATTCTGTGACGGGATCATGCAACCGGACGAAGCTCTTGGATTGTTGAAACAAGGCTCGGCTCAGATCATCAATGAAAGCGAACTGCGCGAGAAACTTGAGCTGGGCCGGCCGTTGCGGGTCAAGCTCGGGGTGGACCCGACGACATCGGATATTCACCTTGGGCACACAATTGTTTTGCGCAAACTGAGGCAGTTTCAGGACCTCGGGCACCAGGCGATTCTCATCATCGGCGATTTTACCGGAATGATCGGCGACCCGAGCGGTCGATCCGTTACGCGGCCGCACCTGACGCATCAGGAAGTGGTCACAAACGCGGCGACTTATCGTGAACAGGCGTTTAAGATTCTTGATCCCGAGCGCACGGAAACGGTCTGCAACGGTGACTGGTTTCGCGCGATGTCGTTCGAAGACGTCATTCGCTTGAACAGCCGCGTGACGTTGCAGCAGCTGTTGCAACGCGAAGATTTTAAAGTGCGAATCGAAGAAAAGCACCCGATCCGCGCCCATGAAGTTCAATATCCAATTATGCAAGGATGGGATTCGGTGATGGTGAAAGCAGACGTAGAACTCGGAGGGACTGACCAACTGTTCAACATTCTCATTGGTCGCGATTTTCAACGAGAAGAGAGCATGCCGCAGCAGGTCGTTTTCCTGCTCCCGATTCTCGAAGGCTTGGATGGTGCCAAAAAAATGAGCAAAAGCCTGGGTAACTACGTCGCTATTAACGAGTCCCCATCAGAAATGTTTGGAAAACTAATGAGCATTTCGGACGAGCTGATGGCGCGCTATTACGAATTGCTTCTGCGACGTGGAGCCCCGCCAGAAATGCACCCGCTGGAGGCCAAGAAACAGCTCGCGTTTGAAATCGTGCAGGCTTACCACTCCGTGGATAGCGCCAAACGAACGCTGGATGAATGGAACACGCGCTTCAGCAAGCGCGACTTGAAGAACGCCGATCTGCCGGCCTTTTCACTCGGTGAACAACAAGACTTCACGGCCGTCACTGTCGTGTCAGACGTGTATCGGAAAGTGTTCCAAGCAGAAAAATCGCACAGCGAAGTCTCGCGACTGATCAAACAGGGAAGCGTAGAAATTGATGGAACCAAAATTCGCGATCCCAAGGCGAAAGTCGCCCTTCACCCAGGCCAGATCCTGCGCCTCGACCGGAAACGTGCCGTCCGCACTGCCTGACCCGGGTGACCCAAATTCCCTATTTAGGAACGGATGTAGCAATCGCTTCGTCAGGCGTGAGCCGGCTGGAGTACCGGCATAACCCGCGAGCGCTCCACATAGCTTGACCGGATCCCCTCGAAATGCGCGCGGATACTGCGCAGCTCGGCATTCACAAAGCTGTCCACAAAATGCAGACGGCGGTCTAGCCACGCGAAAAGTTTGTTTTTGATTTCGTAGTGGACGGCGAGCGTCACCTCGGTGCAGTGCGACCGGATCTCAGCGAAATCAACGATGCCCATTAGGCAGATGTTTCCGCCGACGGACTCGAACGCATATTGGTTGGGCGAATCTCCGTCGACCGACAGCAGCACAGTGTGCGCCTCAAAACCGAAGGGTCCGCGAAAGCTAAAATCGACGGTCTTCGATGATGTCACGGTCGCCCGTGTCACCATCAAGAACTGGCGTCGATAAGATTGGATACTGGCCAGACGTGCTTTGCACTCGGCCACCGGTTGGCTCATGTGTAAGGTTTTTTCTAGGAGCATAGGTCTAATTGGTTTTCGCAGCTTTAATAAGCAATGACGATGCCAACTCCTCTTTGTAGGCGAATTGGGTGCAAGAACCCGATGTAGTGTTCGTTTTCGCTACAGATCTGTAACGATCGCAACACCTTGATGGCCAAGGTTATCCGGTTTTCTCCTAGGTAGCAAAGTCACGCTACCTGTTTGATGCTTTCGGCGCCGTTAGACGCGTGAGTCACCCGAAATGTCTCCATCATCGAGAGAAAAATCTTCGCGCCGTCTGCGCTGC
Organism: Candidatus Udaeobacter sp.; assembly: GCA_036488345.1. GTDB lineage: Bacteria > Verrucomicrobiota > Verrucomicrobiia > Chthoniobacterales > UBA10450 > Udaeobacter. The sequence continues at coordinate 1,117 of DASXHS010000014.1, read as the reverse complement.
CAAGCTGCGGGTCCCAAGCGCGATCAGGATGCGGCATCAAACCGAAAACATTCCGCTCGAGGTTGCAAATCCCGGCAATGTTTTCGATCGAGCCATTTGGATTTGATTCAGGAACGGCTTGGCCCTGGTCGTCCGCGTAGCGCAAAACTACTTGTTCATTGGCGTTCAGTTCACGCAACGTTCGCGGGTCAGCAAAAAAACAGCCTTCCCCGTGCGCAACGGGCAGACGCAGAAGCGTTCCTTTCGGACAGTCGTGAGTGAATGGCGAATCATCTACTTCAACGCGCGTAGTGACCATGTCACAAACAAACCGGAGGGAGCGGTTTCGCACCAGCGCGCCCGGCAAAAGACCAGCTTCGCACAGGACCTGAAACCCGTTGCACGTCCCAAGCACAAGCTTGCCGGCGCGTGCGTCGCTGATCACTGCCTTCATGATCGGCGAAAAACGAGCGATGGCTCCGCAGCGAAGGTAATCGCCATACGCGAATCCGCCCGGCAACACGATGGCATCGAAATCATCGAGCGACGTTTCCTTGTGCCAGACGTATTCGGCTTGCAGTCCATGAAGCCCATTAATTGCCGCGACACAATCCTGGTCGCAGTTGGAACCGGGAAACTGGATGACGGCAAAGTTCGTCATGAGTTTAATGCGCGCGGGCGCGTTGCTCCGCATGATAGTCGTTTACGACGAGACACGCATGGATGACTCCCGGTATCCAGCCGAGCAACGTCAAAATGATGCTTAGAAAGAAACTCGCGATGCGTCCGGTCATCAGCACAGCAAGCGGTGGAAATACCACGCAGAAAAAATATCGTAGCGCTTTCATTACAAAGTCTTCCTCTTGCTCTGAGTCTTAGTCTTCCTCTCCCTGTTGTTTCCTGATTCGGTTTTCAGTAATTCGTAATCTTCAATGACCGGATTGGACAGCAAATCGCGACAAAGCTGGTGCAGCCGCGATTCAAGCTCGCCGTCTTCCCCTTCGATCTCGATCTCCATGTATTTCCCGATTCGAACGCTGCGCACTTCCGGCATTCCTAAGTGGCGCATCGCGTCACGCACCGCGTTTCCCTGCGGATCCAGCACGGCGGCTTTCGGCATAACGATCACTTTGGCGTT
>DASXHS010000007.1:0-37985 GCA_036488345.1 Candidatus Udaeobacter sp. | reverse complement strand
CGGCATCGGTTATTCGCAGCACGCCGGCATCGTAGTTGTCGCTGACGGCACTGAAAATTCTAAGCGCCGCCTGGACCGTGTTCTAACCAGTGATCCCGGCATGGGCATTCTCCGCCACGCCGACGCGGGTTACTCCCGCGCGATTGAATTCGCTGCGTCTCACGACATCGACCTTCCGATGAAGCCGCAGCCACGCGATTAACGACTAACCAGCCAACCCTGCTAATGAAAAAACTGATCGAATGTGTGCCGAATTTTTCTGAAGGGCGCGACCAGAATGTGATTCGGCAGATTACTGATGCGATTGAGTCGGTCGAGGGTGTTTCGTTGCTCGATGTCGATCCCGGCGCCAGCACGAACCGGACGGTTGTGACTCTTGTCGGTGAGCCGGATGCCACAGTAGAGGCGGCGTTCCGCGGGATTAGAAAAGCGGCGGAACTGATCGACATGCGGAAACAGAAAGGCGCGCATCCGCGAATGGGTGCGACTGATGTTTGCCCGTTCATTCCGGTGAGCAACGTCAGCTGGGAGGAAGCGATTGAATGTGCCAATCGGCTGGGCAAGCGCGTCGGCGAGGAATTGAAAATCCCGGTGTATCTGTACGAAAGAGCGGCCAAAGATAAGTCCCGGGAAAATCTTGCTGTGATTCGCGCAGGGGAATACGAAGGATTTTTCGAAAAGATAAAACAACCGGAATGGAAACCGGATTTCGGGCCAGCGGTTTTCAACGAGAAATCCGGGGCAACCGTGATCGGTGTTCGCGATTTCCTGATCGCTTACAATGTGAACCTAAACACGCAATCGGTGCGCCGAGCGAACGCAGTGGCGTTCGATGTGCGAGAGCAGGGGAGAGTGAAGACCGAAGACGGCATGCCATCGGGCAAACCAGTCTTGGACGCGAATGGCGAACCGGTCCGCATCCCCGGAACGTTGAAACATGTAAAAGGAATAGGCTGGTTCGTGAAGGAATACGGCATTGCGCAGGTGTCGATGAATCTCACAAACATTGCGGAAACGCCTTTACACGCAGCATTCGATGCGTGCGTTGAGTCGGCTGCGAAACGGGGCTTACGCGCGACTGGCTCGGAAATCGTCGGGATGGTGCCGAAAAAATCTTTGCTAGATGCTGGCCGTTATTTCCTAAAAAAACAGCAATGGACCGAGGGCGTTTCCGAAGAAGAACTGATCGACATTGCCGTTCGTTCGATGGGCTTGGGCGAACTGAAGCCTTTTGTCCCGAAAGAAAAGGTGATCGAATTAAAAATTGAATCAGCTGAGCCGAAGCCGTCCTTGGCGAAAATGAATGTGCGGGAGTTTTGCAACGAGACCTTGAGCGATTCGCCCGCGCCCGGCGGGGGTTCCGTCGCGGCGCTGATGGGAGCGCTGGGCGCCTCGTTAGGCGGAATGGTCGCAAATCTTTCTGCGGGCAAACGCGGTTGGGATAATAAGCTCGAATATTTTAGCGGTTGGGCGGTGAAGGCGCAGCAACTCAAAGACGAAATGTTGTCGCTTGTCGATGAGGACACGGCGGCATTCAACAAGGTGATGGACGCGTTTGCGTTGCCCAAGAATTCGCCGGAAGAAAAAGCAACGTGCATGGCAGCGATTGAGGCGGCGACAAAACATGCCGCCGAGGTTCCACTGAAAGTGATGGAGACAGCGGCGAAATCTTATGAATTGCTTTCGGAAATGGCGGACAACGGGAATCCCGCTTCAGTTTCAGATGTTGGCGTTGGAGCGCTGGCCACTCGGGCGTGCATTGAAGGGGCGGCGATGAACGTCCGGATCAATCTCGGTCAATTGAAGGACGAAAAATTTAAGACCCACCTCCAGGAACGAGTTCAAAAGGTAAGCGCGGATTCAGAGACGCAATTCAAGAAAATCAGTCAAGTTGTGGAAAGTAAACTCGATTGAAGAACCAAGGCGGCGTTACTCCTTGTCATGTTGAGCGACGCGAAACATCTCCGGTTGTCAGACTAACGAGGGAATTAATCCGAGATTCTTCACTTCGTTCAGAATGACAATGCCTTTTTCTGTAGTTGCGCTTCAACGTAACGAACAATGAGTTCACTCGCCGTCCTGAACGCTTCGCAACTAGTCACGCTGAGCGGACCCAAGCGCTCGCGTGTAGGGACAGAGTTGTCGGAGCTCGGGATTATTCGCGAGGGTGGAATGCACGTCCGCGACGGAAAGATCGAGAGAGTCGGTCCCAGCGACGAGATCGAAAAGAATGTTGGTGATGGAGAAGTCGTGGATGCCCGTGGACACGTTGTGATGCCGGGATTCGTCGATGCGCATACGCATTTGGTTTTTGCCGGAAATCGGCTCAACGATTTCGACCGCCGCGCACGAGGCGAAACGTATGAGCAAATTGCGAAAGCAGGCGGCGGAATTTGGTCAACGGTAGAAAAAACGCGTGCAGCTAGCCAAGCTGATCTTCTTGCGCAGGCAAAACAGCATGCAAACTGGTTCCTGCGTTGTGGGACAACGACAGTCGAAGCGAAATCGGGCTATGGGCTGACCGTTGAGGATGAATTGAAAATTCTGGGCGTTATGCGCCGACTGAAGGACGGGGTGCCTTTGGAAATCGTGCCAACATTTCTCGGCGCGCATGCGGTTCCGCGTGAACTCTCGACCGATGAATATCTCGGCATTCTGATTACTGAAATGTTGCCGCGCGTGGCTGCGGAAAGATTAGCTGAATTTTGCGACGTTTTTTGTGAGCGTGGCTATTTCAATATTGATCAGTCGCGCAAAATTTTGTCCGCAGCAAAAAAGGTCGGACTGAGTTTGCGCGGGCACGTTGATCAATTGACAAATTCCGGCGGCGCGAAGTTGATGGCCGAGATGTGTGCAACCACGGCAGACCATCTGGAGCAAACAGACGAGCAGGGGATTGCGGCTTTGAGGAAGGCCAACGTACAACCGGTGTTACTGCCGGGTTCGGTTTACGCGCTCGGATCGAGCCGTTATCCGCGAGTGCGTGAAATGATCGAGGCGGGACTTGCGATCGTGCTTGCGACTGATTTCAATCCTGGATCGTCCCCAACACCGAGCATGCCGATGGTTCTTTCCCTCGCGTGCACGCAAATGAAAATGTCGCCCGCGGAAGCGATCACTGCGTCAACCATAAACGCAGCATACAGCCTCAATCGCGGCGACTCGATAGGCTCGCTCGAAGCGGGCAAAGTCGCTAATTTTGTGATCTTCGATTGCGAAGATTATCGTGAGCTGCCCTACTGGTTTGGAATGCCACTGACGCCCTCGGTTTTTGTGAGAGGCGAATGTGCTTTAAGGAGCAGCGGTCTCTAGTCCGCCGTTAGAAAGGGAGCAAAGAATGAGGGCAGAAGAAGAACTCTTGAAACTGGAAAAAGAATTCGCGGAGGCAATCGTTAAGAACGATCTCGAAGGGATCGGACGACTTGTCACAGATGACTGGAGCGTTATTGGCCCGGACGGAGAAATAGTTGACCAGGCGCGTTTTCTCGAGGTCATCAAATCAGGCGCCTTGACGCACGACACGATGGAGTCCGATGATTTTCGGGTCCGAGTTTATGGAAACAGTGCGGTGGTCACCGCGATAACCCGCACAAAGGGGAAATTCATGGGACAGGAGTTCAGCACGCAGGAACGAGCCACAGATGTTTTTGTGAAGCGGGATGGGCGATGGCAGTGCGTGCTGACGCATCTCACTCGATTCCCGAAAAAATGAGACGGCGCGCCCGGCGGCCGCGCCCTACCAGTCTCGGAGGAGGTTTTGCGGTGTCTACTAAGCGCCACTACAGTTGAATTCTCAATGAAGGTTGAAGTGGAAAAGCAGCCTGGTTCGGTCTCGAAGCTGCAGATTGAATTGCCAGCCGACGAGGTTGCGAAGGAATGGGACACCATCGCAAACAGTTTTGCGAGGTTCGCGAAAATTCCGGGATACCGGCCGGGAAAGGCTCCGCGTGCGGTGATTGACAAAAGATTCCGCAAGGAAATCCAGGACGAACTCACGAAGAAGCTGGTCTCGAAGAGTTATCACGAAGCAGTCGAACAAGAGCAATTGCGCGTGGCTTCGCTGACTAACATTGAAGACATTCAATTTGGCGAGGACAAGTCGATGCGTTTCCGCGCGACCGTGGTCACCGCGCCGGAATTCGAGCTTCCGGATTACAAGGAGATTCCGGTGGAATTGCCGGACAGAACGATTTCGCAAGCAGAAGTCGATGAAGCGATAGAACGTTTGCGTGATCAATCCGCCGATTTTGTGGATGTACCGGAGCGCGCGTTGCAAATGGGCGATTTCGCGGTGCTTGATTTCGAGGGTTCGATAGAAAATAAGGCGATTAGCGAAATCGCGCCGCAAGCCAGCAAGAATCTGCATGGCGGTAAGAAATTCTGGCTACATCTGGAGCCCGAGAATTTTCTGCCAAAGTTTTCCGAACAATTAATCGGACTAAAACCGGGCGAGCCGCGGCTGGTGATCGTCGATTTCCCAAATGATTTTCCGGTAAAAGAACTGGCCGGGAAAAAAGCGGATTACGCGGTTACGTTGCGCGAGATCAAGGAGAAGGTGTTGCCACCCATCGACGATGCGCTCGCGACCAAGCTGGTCCCCGGCAAAACGCTGGATGCTCTTCGCGAAATGATCGAGCACGACCTTGAACACGCCAAAGAGCATGATTTGGAACGGGCGAAGGAAGCGCAGATTCTCAAATATCTGCACGAACGAATTCAGGTAGAGCTGCCCCCGGCGCTTCTGCAAAATGAAACCCGTCGCGCGCTGGCCGAATTAGTTCAACGGAATCGAGAGCGCGGTGTCACAGATGACATGCTGAAGGAAAAAGAGAAGGAATTGATAGATGCGGCAGCTGGAATGTCGGCGCATCGGCTTAAAACAAATTTCATTCTGCATCGTATCGCCGAGCGCGAAAAAACTCAGGTCACAAAGGAAGATCTCGATTCGCGCATCAGACAGGAAGCGGCACGTTACGACATTTCGCCTGACAAAATGCGCAAGGAATTGCAGCAACGCAACGCGCTGGACGATCTCGCTGAACAGCTTCTGCTGGGTAAGACTCTTGATTTCCTGAAGGCGAATGTTAGCGTCGAATTAACGAAAGAACCCTCCGTCAAAGCACAAAAATCATGACCGTGTCTAACCAAAATGTCTCGCAAGTGCTGGTTCCGATGGTCGTGGAGCAGACTGGTCGGGGCGAACGCAGCTACGACATTTACTCACGCCTGCTGAAGGACCGGATCGTTTTTGTCGGGCAGATCGATGATCACATCGCAAACCTGGTGATTGCGCAATTGCTCTTCCTGCAAATGGAAGATGGTAAAAAGGATATCAACCTTTACATCAATTCACCGGGCGGCGTGGTTACAGCGGGGCTGGCTATTTACGACACGATGCAGTTTATGACGTGCGACGTGGTCACGTATTGCATCGGGATGGCCGCAAGCATGGGGGCAGTGTTGCTCTGTGCCGGCACAAAAGGCAAACGGTTTGCCTTGCCGAATTCGGACATCATGATTCACCAGGTGCACGGCGGTGCGCAGGGTCAGGCGAGCGACGTGGAACGCCAGGTCGATTACATGTTCAAGCTCAAAAAGCGCATCATTCGCATCATCTCGCAGAACACCGGCAAATCGGAAGAGCAAGTCCGACTCGATTCCGATCGGGATTACTATATGTCTGCGGAGGAAGCTAAGGCATACGGGTTGGTGGACGAAGTGATTAAGTCCCGCAAGGAAATAAAATTGTTAGACGGCAACAAGCCTCCCGATGGTCGGCTGGTGGAAATGCCCGAAGCAGTATTGACGCGGAAAGGGTAACCGGGAAATTCAGAGCATATGGCGCGCGCTTCGAACCTCACCATGTGCTCCTTCTGTGGCAAAAGCCACGCTGAGGTGCGCAAGCTCATCGCAGGCCCGGGTGTTTATATTTGCGACAGCTGCATCAACGTTTGCAAAAGCATTCTCGATAAGGAGCTCAACGAAGACGCCCGGCGTCAGTCTTCGAATATTCGGGTGCCGAAACCGGCACAAATTCGGGAAGCTCTCGATCAATATGTGATCGGGCAGGAAAGCGCTAAGAAAACTCTTTCTGTTGCGGTGCACAATCATTACAAGCGCGTGTTACAAACTCCCGCGCCCGCGGATACTTCAGCTGCGTTTCAGGCCGATCCACTGGCGGACGTTGAGATCGAGAAAAGCAATATTTTGCTCATCGGTCCGACAGGCTCCGGGAAGACATTGCTCGCGAAGACGCTGGCCAGAATTCTCGACGTGCCATTTTGCATCGCCGACGCGACGACGCTGACTGAAGCCGGCTACGTCGGCGAAGACGTCGAAAACATCATTCTACGATTGCTTCAAAATGCCGATTACGATGTGAAGCGCGCTGAGATCGGGATTGTTTATATAGACGAGATCGACAAGATCGGACGCAAGACCGACAACGTGAGTATCACACGCGATGTCTCGGGCGAAGGCGTGCAGCAAGCTTTGCTGAAAATTTTGGAAGGCAGCACGTGTAACGTTCCGCCGCAGGGCGGGCGCAAGCATCCGCACCAGGAATACATTCAGGTCAACACGGAAAAAATTCTTTTCATTTGTGGTGGCGCATTCGTTGGGCTCGATAAAATCATCCAAAAACGGATTGGCCAAAAAGTGATGGGCTTTGGCAGCCCGACGCTCGAGGTCGAGGAAGCGGTGCGTAAACAGTCGATCCGCTACGTGGAACCAGAAGATCTGCTCGCTTTCGGGATGATACCTGAATTCATCGGGCGTCTGCCGGTTGTTAGTTCGCTCGACGCGCTCACCGAAGATGAAATGGTGGCGATTTTGACCGAAACCAAAAACGCGATGGCCAAGCAGTATACGAAACTGTTCTCAATGGAGGGAGTCCGTCTGACGCTGACCAAAGATGCGTTGCGCGCTCTTGCCGCGCAGGCTGTCACCAAAGGCACAGGCGCGCGGGCGCTGCGTTCACTGCTCGAACGTATTATGCTCGACATCATGTATGACGTGCCGAGCCGCGAAGATATCGCCGAAGTAACGATCAATCGCGCGGTGGTAGAAGGCAAAAAGGTTCCCCTGATTCGCAAGAAACAGGACAAGACCGCGGCTTGATTTTTCAGGCTGTCATTCTGATCCCACAGTCTTGGGAGAAGAATCTCTGGTCCGAGATGTTTCGCTTCGCTCAACATGACAAGGCTAAAGATGGCAGTTGAGCGTTGAGTGTTCGGCCTTGCGCATTGATTGTGTCCTCTTTCTATGCGCGCCATTCTCATCAACACTGGTACCGAACTTTTGCTCGGTGATGTTCAGGATGCGCATCTTGCGTTCATAGCGCGCGAGATCCTTCCGTTGGGTCTACGAATCGACGAGCGGCGAACGGTTCCCGATAGCGACGTGATCCGTCGCACGCTGGCTGAATTATTTCCGCACTGCGAAATTCTGTTTGTCACCGGAGGTCTCGGTCCGACGACGGACGATATCACCCGAGAGATGGCGGCTGAATCGTTAGGCTTGGAGCTGTATCAGGATCCGCAACTGCTGGCCTGGCTTCAACAGAGACTGCAAGTGCGCGGAATCGAATGGACTACCGGTATCGCGCGACAGGCGGATGTCCTTCCCGGCGCGCGCATCCTTCCGAACGAGAACGGAAGCGCCTCGGGTTTTTATTTGAAAGCGAACATCAATCCGCGTATTCCGTCGCCGCACGTTTTCGTTCTTCCGGGCCCGCCTCGCGAGCTTCAGCCCATGTTCAAGAAATTCGCGATGCCGATTTTGAAATCGATAATTGAGATGCCGAGTCAAGTCGAGCGGCGGTCGTACAACATTGCGGGCGTAGGCGAATCGCTGGTTGAGAAGGCGATTGGCGAAAAAGTTTTAGCGATACCTGGAATCGAGCTTGGCTATTGTGCGCGACCAGGCGAAGTCGAAGTGCGCATTATTGGGCAACCCGACGCAATTCAAACTGCCGATGCCATAATTCGCGACGAATTGGGTGTTTCGATTTTTTCCGACAACGATGAAGCGCTGGAAGAAGTCATTGTGAGACTGCTGAAGCAACGAAATCAAACGTTGGCTACTGCCGAATCGTGCACTGGCGGTTTGATCGCAAATCGGATCACCAATGTATCGGGTGCGTCGGAAGTCTTTCTCGCGGGATATGTCACCTACGCGAATTCAGCAAAGAGCGACGTCTTGGGTGTCGATCCGAAATTGATCGACAAGGACGGTGCGGTGAGTGAAGCGGTCGCGCGCGCAATGGCTGAGGGCGCGCGTGCACGAGCAGCCTCCAAATACGCGGTTGCTACGACCGGCATAGCCGGACCAACGGGCGGCTCGGACGACAAGCCGGTTGGAACGGTTTACATCGCGTTGGCTTCAGGAGATTCAGAGGCTGTCGCCAGGAAATTCCTTTTTCCAACGGACCGCGAGACATTCAAACAATTAGTGGCCCAGGCGGCGCTCGATCTTTTGCGACGGAGATTAGTCAAGGAGTGACGGCTTTCCAGCCGTCAGATTCAACTTACCGGCTGCCCAAGTCGTGGCGTCTCGCAGGGGAAATTATTAGTCGGCCACTTTCACCGGCGTGCCGACTTTTACAGTATCGTAAAATAACTTCGCTCCATCCGAGGACATCCGAATGCATCCATGGGATGCGGGATATCCTGGCAGAATCCCGACGTGCATTCCGACCCCTTCGCCGGTTAACCGCATGAACCACCTCATCGACGCACCGACATAATGTGTTCCGCTCGGCGCGGAATCAATCTTGGCGCTGATGCCGGAGCGAACGGTTCGGCCGTAGCCGTCGACGAAGTCGCCATAGATGCTTGAACGATGGTCGGGATCCTTTTCGAGAACGGAGAAATTGCCACTGGGTGTGGTGTGCCCGGCCTTGCCGGACGAGATTGGACTGTCAGCCACGATTTGCTCTCCGATCATTAAATAGGCGCGCTGCTTGGGAAGGGAAACAACAACGTGGACGTTGTCCGGCGTCGCCTGTCTAAGCAAAGATTGATTTACCTTCAACGGTTCCTGGCGGCTAATGTACGCGGACGCGCTGCGCATCTGTTGCGGCTGTGTCGCCGGTCTTGGTGATCGCGGTCCGAATAAGCGGAACTGAGCGCTGATTGATGAGACAAGAGCCGTCAACAAGAGCGCACAAAGAAGTGTTCGAAGTGTTCTCGGCATAAATATTAGCCGCCACTGTAGCTATTTACTCGCCGAAGCCAACCCGTTAACCAGCGGGTTTCATGGCGATCAGGAGGAGCGTTCTGCACGCGGCGCGTCAAGACAGTTTTGGCCGCGCGCGCGAATTCATCGGGCGCGCCTGAATCCGAATTCCCCTGCATCGCTTCGAGCACCTGAAGCAAACCCCATCCCTGTCCCTGGTAACGCTCCGTTTGCAAGACGCCTTCTCCTTTGAAGTTGACGTAATCGATCAGGGCGTAGCATCCCTGTGGCGTTTTCGTAAGGCGTTCAAATTGTTTCTGCACGTTAATTCGGTCGGCAGGCGCCGCTTCGGCCAGCATCTTAGGCAGAGAAGCATCCAATCTGGCAACAAGAAATTCTGCCTGCAGATCGATGGTGTCGGTCAGAAACCGCCGCAACTGGTTCATCTCAGTTGTATTTTGCGCTTGCAGGAACTCGGCACGCGAACTCCAGGGGCACGGCTGTAAATGGCCCACCCCGAGAAGTAATGCCGGCAACTTCGCTCCGCGACTTGATACGAAGCTCACCAGCTTCGGGAAACTCTCTTCGAAGGGGCCTCGCCGTCCCTTTGGATACCAGATGAAATGGCCAATGCCAAGCGATGCGAAATCTTCGCCTTGGTTCCATGAGGTGAGGCCGGCAATTGTTCCACCACATTCATTTTGCCAGACTCTTTTCCCAACTTTCAAAGCATCGCTGTTCGAGAGCGTGAAGGCCTGCGCCAGTTCCGGCCAAAGTGGAATCAGTCCGGTAGCTAATAGTGCAAACGGCAAGCCAAGACCCCCAAATTGATGGCATAGCTGTTTTCTTGACGTGCGGCATTTATCCATTAGCGTGCGACTTTCTGCGACGACCAACCTTAAATTAAAACGACGCGGAAACACGATCTTATGAAACGTTTTATTGTTATTTTAAGCGCATCCTTACTTGCATTCCCACTATTCGGGCAAGAAAAATCACCACAGCTCAAAGACACAAAGGACAAGGTCAGCTACAGCATCGGCATGCAAATCGGGTTTAATCTCGGCCGGCAAAAAGTCGACATTAACCCGGACATCCTGGCCGCCGGCATTAAAGACGCCCTTGCCGGCAAACCGCAACTGACGACCGACCAGGTCAAGGATATCATGGCCCAATTCGAAAAAGACATGGAAGCGAAACAGAAGCAAGTAGGCGAAAAAAACAAAACTGAGGGCACGAAGTTTCTTGAAGATAACAAGAAAAAACCGGGTGTGAAAACGACTGCGAGCGGTTTGCAGTACAAGGTCGAGAAAGAAGGAACCGGAGCGCAGCCAAAACCCACCGACATGGTGACCGTGAATTATCGGGGCACTCTGATCGATGGGACGGAGTTTGACAGTTCGTACAAGCGCGGCCAACCGGCGACCTTTCCCGTTAACGGAGTGATCAAAGGCTGGACTGAAGCGCTTCAACTGATGAAACAGGGAGCAAAGTATCAGTTGTTCATTCCCGCGAGCCTCGCGTATGGCGAGCGTGCAATGGGCCCGGACATCGGCGCGAACTCGACCCTGATTTTTGAGGTCGAATTGCAGGATGTGAAACCGCCGCCAACACCTGCGCCACAGGGTGCTTCGCAGGGTTCTCCGAAGGGTCCCCCTCCGCCGCAACCGGCGCCAACCAAGAAGTAGCGCTGACGACGCTCAAGACGCGACGGCTTGGCCGTCGGTTTTAGAGAAGACGGGTAGGGAGACGTCACTCTTTGAGAACTGATTCCCACTGCAGCACTGGGGCATCACCCCACAAACCTTCCAGGCTGTAGAAGGCGCGTTTGTCGCGATGAAAAATATGAACGACCACCTGCAGATAATCGAGCACCATCCATTGGCTGGCGGGAAATCCGTCAACTGCTACGGGTCGCAGCGAATAATGCTCGCGTAAGTGTGTCTCAATTTCGTTGGCAATCGCTTTGAGTTGAGGTTCGGACGTGCCCGAGCAGATCACGAAAAAGTCCGTAAAGCTCGAAATGCCGCGCAAATCCAACACAACAATGTCCCCCGCCTTTTTGTTCGAGGCGAGTTCCGCGCAGGTTTTTGCTAAATTTTCCGGCGTTATTGCGATTGCTCCCGATAAAGTTTTTCGCGCTGAATGATTTCGTCCACCGAGTCGGGTACGAGATAACGAATCGATTCGTTTCGCGCAACTCTTCGTCTTATTTCAGTGGCGGAAATATCGATACGACGATGGATCAACTCATAAGAATGTGACGGTTGTTTTCCGCTGCGATCGAGGACCACAAAGCGAACGATCTTCTCCAGTTCGGAGAAGCGATGCCACTGCCGTAGTTGCTCAACGTTGTCTTCACCGATCAGGCAGTAGACAGATGCGTCGCATTCGCGGCGACGAATTTCCTCAACCGTGTCTATCGTGTACGAAGGCGGTGGTCGCAGCAGCTCGCATTCATTGGCTTCAAACTTCGGCTCGCCTTTGATCGCCGCTTGTAACATTTCTAATCGTACTTCGCCTCTCGCGACCGGAGCGGACTTCTTGAGAGGGGAAATCGCCGCCGGCACCAGGATGACTTTGTCGAGGCCGAGCGTTTCAATCGCTTCGCGGGCGAGAATCAGATGCGCGAGATGGATCGGGTCGAAGGTGCCGCCATAGATCGCGATCTTCTTCAATCCCCCAACGCTTAGACGCTCAGCGTTCAACGTTCAACTAAAAGCGTTCGATCTGACGGCGCGGACGAACAGGTTTCATTGATAAAAAGCTCGCTGAGCTGTTGCGATTCCAACTGGCTCAAGCAATCAGCAACCGTGGCACAATTTTGGGCCTGCTTCTCGCGCAATCTGTTTCCGCGGTTGGGCTGCTCAGACGGACTGAGGTGCCATGGCAACCGGCAATCGTGAACTGAGCGCTCGGCGCATCGTGTTTTCCGTATTGTGTTTGTGGAGCGCGATCTCGATCGCGGCTTTCAATTCGGGCACGGTGTAAGGCTTCAGCAAATACCCAAACGCACCTGATTCGACTGCGCGCCTTACCGTTTCAGCAGATGCGTGCGCGGTCAGAAAGACAACCGGGATATCGAGGTGCCCGCGGAGTGCGGCGGCGGCTGCAATGCCACTGACACCTCCATCCAGTTGAATATCCATGAGTACAAGGTCGGCGTGATTATCTTCAGCAGAGCGCAACGCCTCGGCAGCAGTGCTCGCGTTACCGGCGATCTCATAGCCGAGCTCCGCGAGCTCTTGTTGAAGCGCTAACACAGTCAGCGCTTCGTCTTCCACGATCAGAATACGTTTTTTTGACATAATGCAGTTATTTCCAGTTACAGATGAACGCCTGGTTGTTGGCGTGAAATTTTGCCTCGAAACGACACGATCGTGCACGTTCCGCCCGCAGGCGCGGGGTTGACGACGAACTCGCCGCCAAGTTGGCGTGACATTGCCTGGACGAGGTCCATGCCGGTTCCGCGTTGGCCTTCAATTTCCGTCGGCCCGCTCACAATTCCGTTGCCATCATCACGGATCGTCAACGTCACTTGATCGCGAGTCCTCCGCAGTTCGGCATCGATCTTTCCAGTAGTGCGGCCATGGAACGCGTGCTTCAGAGCATTGAGCAGCAATTCGTTGGCGATCAGGCTAAGCAAAATGCTTTGATCGAGGTCGAGCGGAATGCGATCGGTGGAAACGTTCAGTGTAAGGTCGCAGCCTGCGGGCTTGTGCGAGCGCAGCAGCATTTCCGCGAGCTCACGCAAATGCGGCGCGAAATTGAGGTGTGACTGCCCATGCTCATTATAGAGTTCTTCGTGAAGACGAGCCATGGCGTTAATGCGGTCGCGACATTCGGAGAAAACGTCGCGAACACCGGGATCAGCAAATTTGTTAGATTGAAGCTTGAGTAAGCTGGATACGATCTGCAGGTTGTTCTTCACCCTGTGGTGAATTTCTGTAAGCGAAACAGTCTTTAGCGCGAGTAGAGCCTTGAGACGTTCGTGTGCGCGCCGCGACGAAATTACTAGTTCAGCCAGAGCGGCCGACGCAAATACGAGTATGCCGGCGTTTATGTAGGAGAACGCAATAACACGGTCACTGCGGGGCACCATCAAGTCGGCTATCAGCACTGTCGCTCCGCAAAGTATCGCGATAAACCACCCTGCTTTTCGTCCTGCCCGCCACGTCGCCCACACTACCGGCACGAAGTAAAAGACCGTGACGTTGAAGTCGGTAGTATAATCAATCCAGCCAATCAACAGCATCAGCAAAGCGGACTCGATTAATGCTGCCGCGGGTGAGAGGAGAGCAGTGACACGAATCGGTTTGTCTGCTGGACTAAACTTTCGGCGCCCGTCGTAGATTGGCGATTTGACGGTCTGCTCCAACTGGAACGCAGACAATAGTGCCCCCCCGTTCGGTTCCAATAGCACAAGTGTAAGACCGTGTACAAAGCGATCCCGTTTAAAAATACGTAGGATTTGAGCCTCCCTCTTTTGGGAGAGTCGTCGATGTTGCCGGGTACTTATTGCTCGGCGGCCTCATGTGAGTAACAGGTGCAGCACACGATGCCTTCACCATTTTACGCGGTTATCTTTGATCTCGACGGCGTGCTCGCCGACTCCGAGCCGTGGTGGAACCAAATCGACGCGAAATTGCTTGCGGAACATGGAGTCAGTTACCGCGGTGAATATCACCGAAATGTCCTCGGCGTGAGTTACCGGCTTGCAGTCGAATTTTACAAGAATGCCTTTCACACTTCCGCGTCGACGGAGGAATTGATGCGGCGGCGTGGCGAGATCGCGACTGATTTCTTCGCGAATCATGTGGCTCTGTTTCCTTCCGCGAAGACGACACTGGAACAATTGCGCGAGATGAAATTACAGCTGGCGGTAGCCACCAGTTCGGTGAGTGCGTCCGCACGTCCGTTACTCGACCGAACCGGAATCAGAAGCTTATTTAGTGTCGTAATCACTGGCGATGAAGTTCAACAAGGCAAGCCGCATCCCGACATTTACCTGCAAGCTGCAAAGAAACTCGGAATCTCTCCTGAGGCATGCCTCGTCATCGAAGACTCGCTTGCCGGTATCGCCGCGGGGAAAGCCGCGAACATGCGTGTCGCCGCTATTCCCGACAGGCGCTTTGTGGATCCGCGGGAGTACGAAAAAGAATCAAATTATGTACTCGGAAGCCTGTCGGAAATTCCGGGCTTCATTCGTCGCGTTAACGCGGCTGCCAGCGAAGAGCATGCGCTTCGATAGAAAATTCCTGCAATCCTGAGTTCCTGATTACATTCCTAACTATGGCAGAACAAGAACGCTTCCGGGTTTTTGCGACATCGCGAATCGGCGACGCAGCGGAAAAACTTTTACGCGCGCGCGGTTACGACCTCGAGGTATTCCAGGGACCCGAGGCGCCTCCGAAGGAATTGATCATCGAGAAAGTGAAGAACGGCATCGACGGATTAATCACGACGTTGCGGGATCCGATTGACGCGGAAGTATTCGCGGCAGGGAAGGGGACGCTGAGGATTGTGGCGCAAATCGCTGTGGGATTCGACAACATCAATCGCGCCGACGCGAACAAATACAAAGTCCCGTTCACGAATACGGCTGACGTGCTCACCGAAGCCACCGCCGAGTTTGCGTTTTTCATGATGGGTATGCTCGCGAGAAAAATGTGGCAGAGCGAGCAACTCGTGCGCGAACAGCGGTGGCCATCGTGGCATCCGTTCCTCCCGTTCCTTGGCGATGAGGTCACGGGCAAAACGATCGCCATCATTGGCACAGGACGCATAGGTCTGGCGATGATCAAAAAATGTTCCGGGTTCGACATGAATATCCTTTGCTACGACCCGGCGTATCAAAATCACGAATACATCAACGCGATTCAGGAGTTAATGGATTTGCGCCATGCACGTGGCATTCAGAAAGAGAAAACTTGGATCAAGTATGTCGAGTTCGAGGACGCTTTGCGTGGCGCCGATTACGTGAGTCTGCACGTGCCGCTGTTAAGGGAGGGCGAAGCGGACAAACCGACGTATCACCTCATCAACGCAAATACGCTGAAGCTGATGAAACCGACTGCGTATTTGATGAACACTTCGCGCGGACCGGTTGTAGACGAGAAAGCTCTCGCGAAAGCCTTAAAAGAACAAGTCATCGCGGGCGCAGCGCTCGATGTGTTCGAGAAAGAGCCGCTGCCGCCCGATTCGCCACTGCTTGATCCCGAAATCGCTGATCGTTGCCGGCTCTTCCATCATTTCGCCAGCGGCGCGCAGATCACTCGTCTGGATGTCGATCCAGCCAAAGGCATGGCGGGCCGCTGCGTACAGGGACTCATCGACGTCCTCGAAGGCAATTATGGCGGTGATCCAACAAAAATGCCCTACGTCGTGAACAAAGAAGCGTTTCAAGAAAGTGACAGGTGACGAGTGGACGCGTGCTCGCATGATTTGCTAAATCCATTTCTCGGCCGAAACGCCAGTGCAGTCGCCTGCCGCTGCAAATCATAAGAAAAAATATTTGCACGTTGAAGATCATGCTGCTAAATAGTTAACCATATGGTTAAATATACTTCGAGAACATTGGACCGAACTTTTGCCGCGCTTGCCGATCCCACGCGTCGCCAGATTCTGGCGCACCTGGCGCGCGGCGACAGGCGCGTTACCGATCTCGCCCGGCCGCACGACATGTCGCTTCCGGCGGTTTCAAAGCATTTGCGCGTTCTCGAGAATGCCGGACTGCTCCGTCGCCGGCGCTATGGACGCGTTCATGAAATGCAGCTAAACGCCAAGCCCTTAAAAAAGGCCGCGCAATGGGTCGAGGATTATCGAAAGTTCTGGGAGCGATCGCTCGATCGGCTGGCGGCTTACTTGGAGAAAACGAACAAGGCCGCCAGCAAAAAGTGAAAGGCCTGACTCATGTGTCCGGTGTGCATCGCAAACATTGCTGTTCTGGCGATGACATCGAGCGGTGGAGTAGCAACCATTGCGTTCAAAGTATTTCGCAATAGCAGAGAACCAAAAGAGAGAAGACCACAAAATGAAAACAACAGTGCTGAAATTGGATCGAAAAGTTGTGTCAGCGACGGAGTGGGAGGCTGCACGCCAGCAGCTTCTCGTGAAGGAGAAGGA
The DNA here is from genome assembly GCA_036488345.1 of Candidatus Udaeobacter sp. GTDB lineage: Bacteria > Verrucomicrobiota > Verrucomicrobiia > Chthoniobacterales > UBA10450 > Udaeobacter. Next base: position 21,683 of record DASXHS010000007.1, on the reverse strand, counting down.
GTTGTCCCGCGCCCGAGACGCGCTTAGCGCCGAGCGTCGGCGGATGCCGTTGTTGGCGGTGGAGAAGGATTACCAATTCGACGGACCCCAAGGTAAGGCGAGCCTGCTCGATTTATTCGAAGGCCGTCGTCAATTGATCGTTTATCGGGCGTTCTTCGAGCCGGGCGTGGTCGGATGGCCCGAACATGCATGCGTCGGCTGCTCCATGGTGGCCGACCAGGTCGCTCACCCGGCTCATTTAAACGCGCGCGACACCACTCTCGTATTCGCGTCACGGGCACCGCAGAAGGATATCAAGCGCTTAACGGCGCGGATGGATTGGGAGCCCATCCCGTGGTACACGCTGACGGACGGCTTCGACAAGGACTTCGACGTGGATGAGTGGCACGGGACGAACGCGTTCATACGCGACGGAGACCGCGTGTTCCGCACATACTTCATCAACAATCGCGGTGACGAGCAGATGGGGAATACTTGGAACTACCTCGACATCACTGCACTCGGTCGCCAGGAGGAGTGGGAGAAGTCACCGGAGGGCTACCCTCAGACGCCGCCGTATGAGTGGTGGAATTGGCACGACGAGTACGGTAACGACGCTGCGTTCGCCAAGGTCCTCGAACAGGCTCGGCGGGGCCGCGCAAGCGGGCCAGCGGACGGCGACACTAGGTGATCGCTCACGTCCAAGCGAACTGATCGAGGAACTGAATCGAACGTGGGGCGAAAAGGAACAAACAATGCAGGGCCGTCGGAAAAAGGAAATAAAGACGATGGAGCCCGATACCAAATGAAAGTGAATAAAACATTATGACTAAAACAAATGATTTAGCTGAAGCGATCATCATGGAACGCACCCTCGACGCGCCGGTCGCAAAAGTTTGGAAGGCATTAACCGATGTTGATCAAATGCGGGAATGGTATTTCGACCTGAAGGAATTCAAGCCGGAGATCGGCTTCGAATTCGAATTCGTGGTCGAGCACGAAGGCAACACTTATCATCACCTTTGCAAAATCACCGAAGTGATTCCGCAACAGAAAATCGCTTACACTTGGCGCTACAAAGGAGAGCAAGGAAATTCTCTCGTCACGTTTGAATTATTCCCCGAGAGCAGTAAGACGCGACTGAAACTCACGCACACTGGAACTGAAACGTTTCCGAAAACCCCTGCGTATGCGCGGAAGAATTTTGAAGCTGGCTGGACTGCAATTATCGGATCGGAGCTGAAACAATTCGTTGAAAGCTCGAAAGCGAAACCATGAATGAGAAAACCGCAGAGAAAACATCGCTGGAAATCACAAGGTTCATCAGCGCGCCGCCCGCTCGCGTTTACAATGCGTGGACCGATCCGGAACAATTAAGACAATGGTTTGGACCAGAAAACGTGCAGACCCGGAATATCAGTGCCGACGTGCGAGTCGGTGGCAAATATCGTTGGGACCTTACCAGCCCGGAAGGGGAGGAAATGAGCGCGTTCGGCGAATACCGGGAGCTCATTCCGGGAAAGAAGATTGTCTTCACTTGGAAATGGGATGACGATGAGAATTGGACAACGCGCAACAGCATCGTCACAGTGGAGTTATTCGATCGGGATGGTGGCACCGAACTGCTCTTCAAGCACGAGCAATTGCCCAGTAAGGAATCGCGCGATCGCCACAATGACGGTTGGAACAGCATTCTCGATCGACTAGAAAAATTTTTACTGTAGGGCGTTTCTGTGAAACGCCTGGGCGTCTGACACAGACGCCCTACAATAATTGTTAATCTAAACAAAGGAGTAAAAATATGACTACGGAAGAAGTTGCAAAAAAAGTGGTGGAGCTAACTCGGAAACAAGCGTGGTACGAAGCGCTTGATTTGTACGACGACAACGTTGTGAGTGTGGAAGCTTACAGTATGGGCGGCGGCTCGCCCGAAACTCGCGGCAAAGAAGGCGTGCGCGGCAAAGTAGATTGGTGGGTGAACGCGATGGACGTTCATACCTTCGACGTCAGGGGGCCTTTCGTCGGTCACGATCGATTCGTGGTGCAATACGACGCTGACGTTTCGGACAAGAAAACGAAAGAGCGCAGGAAAATGTCTGAAGTCGGCGTTTACACTGTGAAGAACGGCAAGATCGTTCGCGAAGAATTTCTTCCGAGCGCAGGCTGATTCAAGCGTGCGGACGTGGGATCGATTTCTACGCGATCCACTCGTTATTGAACAACACGTTAGCGATTGGCCGCGTACTTCTCGATCAACGCTTGGAATCGCTCTCAAGCACGGCACCTAATTAATTCTATCAGCGCTGCGAAAAGTGGGCTGTGGGAAACGCATGAAGTGGCTCTTGTTGAATGCTTGTTACGTCCAGAGACTGCCTCGACAGAACAACCATTAACAATAGGAGGCGAACCATGAAGAAACTAATAGTAACACTCGGCTGTTTGCTGATTACGCCGCTGGCGTTCGCCCAGCCGAGTTCGACAGACAAGAAACAAGGAACAACTACGACTGAACCGGTAAACGTAACTGGAACGATTATCAAAAGGATGAGTGAGGAAGGCGCGGCTGCCAGCTATCAGCCTCGCAGTACACTCGTTGTTCGAGAGGACAGTTCGAATAATCCGGGCCGTTATGTTCTCAACGGGCGTGGTCACGTTGTAAACAAGGCAGGCGAAATCGTTCAAACAGCGATTAAACCCGGCACTCGCGTGCGTGTTTATTATGCAAACATGGGCGACTTGCGCATGATCGATCACGTGGTCGTTGTGGATTGACCACACGCGCAAATTAACGACAAGCCGCAGGGTTTAGTAAAACCCTGCGGCTTTTTTGTGTCGTTTTATCTGCATTCCAAGTGGACCAAATTTGCGTGACTCAAACGACGCGTCTGCGCAAATTGCTACGGTGGAGCTTTCGACGGTTGCAACCATTGCAACAGCCCTCACGGTGCTGACGGCTGTCGTTTTCGGATTGATTGAGATGCGCCGCGCGCGAAAGGATCGAGAAGAAAGAGCAGCGTTCGTAGCTGTCTAGGCAATTTTGACGCCGGCATGGATGCAATCGATGAGCCTGGTGCAGGCAATGTCCGACGGTACGACGCCGTCACAAATCGAGGCCGATCCGCGTCTCTTTCAGGCGGTCCAGTCCCATCGCTTGTATTCTGGAATCCCTTGGGTACGCCGTGTTTGCGCGCACGGTTCCGTTGAACGTAGTCGACGAGCTGCTGGGCGGCACAGTGCGCCTGGCGCAAACTGCGCGGCTACGTCGATTACGAACGTGAGCGCGCGGGTTCGCAAAAGAATTGGGAATGGTTTCAATGGCTCGCCGAACAGATCGACCGGCATAGCAAAGCCCGAACCAGTCTTACCCTCGGTGCGCACGAGGCTCACCGTGACTGGCGACCGTGATTTAAATCCTTGCCGCGGTTGCTGAGTGCTGATGCGAGTTTAATCAGACTTTCCCGAATCTGTGTCGGTGTCCAGGCAGCGAATCCGAAAACGAATGCGGCCTTTAGCTTCGCTTGAATGCAAAAGAACGAGAGCGTCGAGGGCCTTACTCCGATGTCAGACGTGATACGCTTGATCATTTGGTAGTCTTCCTCGCGTTTCAACCAGGCGACGATGTTCAAACCGGCTTCGGGAACCTGCAGAGTAAAACGGTCACCAAGCAATTCATTGAATTGTTTGATGAAGAAATCGCGCCGCTCGGCATAGAGTTTTCGCATTCGCTTGATGTGACTTAGGAAGAAGCCCTCAGTAATGAAACGCGCCAGTGTCGCCTGGTCGATGGGAGACGAGTGTTGATCCATCGCACTGCGGATTTTGACTAACGAATCGACCAGCGGTTCTGGTGCGACGACGTAGCCGAGTCGTAAAGCTGGACAAAGAATTTTGCTTACTGTGCCTGCGTAAATCACTCGACCGGCATTATCGATCCCTTGTAACGAAGGGAGTGGTGGCCCGGTAAAACGGAACTCCGCGTCGTAGTCGTCCTCGAAAATAAATGCGTTGTGAGTTTGCGCGAAATCGAGCACGGCCGTCCGGCGCTGAAAGCTCATTGTAATGCCGAGAGGAAATTGGTGCGAGGGCGTTACGTAAATGATCCGAGGCGTCGGTTCTTTTGGCGATCGCGCGATCACGATTCCCTGGTTATCGATCGGCTTGGGCGCGATTTTAACGCCTGCTAGCGTAAGGACCCTTCGGGCTTGCTGATAACAAGGGTCTTCGATCCACGCGACTTCCCCCGGATTTAGAACCGCCATTGCGCTGAGCAGCATCGCCTGCTGCATTCCTGCCACGATTACGATCTGATCCGGATGACAGCGCGCTGCTCTGAAATCGCACAAGTACGCTGCTATTGCCTTGCGCAGATCGGCGTCGCCGCGATTCGACGAATAACGCAACAAGTTGACGCCTTTTTTTGCCAGAACCTGAGTTCGGAGACGTTCCCAGACGGTTATTGGAAATTCGTCGACTGCTGGAATGCTCGCGACCAGCGAGACGCCTGGTCCCGCGCCCGTCGCCCCGAGGTCAAACTGATTTCCAACGCGTCCATCCGGAATTGCTTTTGCGCGGTCAGAGATACGAACTGAGCGCTGAATTGGTTGGTAGGTTTTCGGTTGGTCCGCGGTCAAAAACGTTTCCGGAAGAAGATTCGCGACGAATGTTCCGGACCCGGGCTCTGAGCGGAGGTAACCTTCGGCGTGAAGTTTTGAAAGCGCGAGTCTAACCGTCGATCTTGAGACTCCCCGGTCTGTGGCCAGAGTCCGCGAGGAAGGAAGTCGAGATGAACCATCGCTGAATCTGCCTGATTTCAGCTCGTCGCGAATTTGGCGGTAAAGCTGCTCATGGAGCGGCTCTGTTGCCGTCCGGTCAAGCCGAATCATGTCGAACGCTATGATCGACCGTCGGCGCCGCTTCTGCGGGCGGGATTTTCTCTTAGGCATACGAATTGCGCGAATTTTCCCCTGATTATACTCCTCATCAGAAAGGACCAAACTGAGCGAAACGAATGGGACCGCTAATCACCACGTACCTCGAAATGCGATCGCAGGATCAATTGCATCCGAAACATGCGGATGCGCGATTTCAAGTTTGTGAAAAAACGGAACGCGATTGGCGATTCAATCGCGACCTTTATTTTCGTGTTGGCGAGCAGTGGGAGTGGATCGACAAAAGACGATGGACCACCGAGCAATGGAAGGAATACGCAACGGCCCCCGAGCTGCGCACCTTCGCCGGATATTACGATGACCTGCTCGCTGGTTATTATGAACTGCGTCGGGACACGGACGGCGGAGTTGAGATCGCCTACTTCGGTTTGTTGCCGGAATTTATCGGTCGCGGCCTGGGCGGCGCCTTGTTAACCAGCGCGATCGAACAAGCGTGGCGCATGGAGCCGAACCCATCACGCGTTTGGGTACACACGTGCAATCGCGATCACCCGGAGGCGCTCGCGAACTATCAGGCGCGCGGGATGATCGTTTACAAGATCGAGGAAGAGGCGTAAGGGCGGCATTCCGTGTTCGCGGGAAGCTGTCAGCTTCCCCTACAGAGTGGCTCAGAAAAGCATGTTCGCAGGCCTTCGGACTCCTTGGTGTCGCACGGAAAAATAAAAAAGTTTCAATTTTTTTGAAATGTCAGGCTTCAAAATCTTTAGAAAGATATGAAACGAATCAAACTAACAATCGATATGATGAACATGGTAGTAGACAACCGTATTACTGAAACCCCGGAGCGTACTGGTCAGTTCATGGTGTTTCCGAAGAGTTTCGGGAGCGAAGACGCAGCGCAAAAATCCCTGTCGCGGATGTCGCGCGAGCAGCTCGCCGCGTTTTTGAATGCCGAATCTGGCAACGCCGGCAGCGCCCATTTCTCGGCTCCTCCGGCCGAACCCACGGCGCCGACGGCTGAAAAAGGTCTGGCTATCGGTGTCTTGAAGCAGGCAGCCTATGATTTGCGCCATTACCGGACGGCCACGAAAGCCGCCGATCGGGAGCTCTATCTCGACGCTCACAGTTGGGTGACGGCCTACGATTCTTCTTGGCCGTATTCGTTCACGAATGTTTGTAAACTGCTCGATCTCTGCCCCGAAATGGTGCGCACGGATCTTTTGGCTGACGCGTCATTAGGACCATTTCATTACTGGATTCGGCGTGCAGGGCGTCTGTCCCGAAAACTCAGCGCCTCAGTCGTTCGAGTTTTGGAAAGCCGCCGAAACCCGGAAGGCATCGAGGGCAACCAATTGACTGCGTCTATCTAACATGAAAAACCTGTTGAGTTCTGTATGGCGGACGCTGATTCGCGCGACCTATCGGAGGCACGATCCGTTCCTGGTTTATAGCATCACTTCGTTCAACTCCGGCGGCGGGTGGAAGAAATTCCTTCTTGAGGCGTCGCTGCAAAATACATAATTGCGATGAAGTTTTCTACCGAAGCGATCGTGGCATTAGCTGTATCTGTGGTGTTCGTACTCCTCAGCTTCGGCGTGATCGCACGAGAGCAGGGGCAGGGGCCTGCGCGCCGTATGCATAACGCGTACATCGCGAACAACGCCAATCTCAGCCCGATCGCCGCAAGCGAGCCGGACGTTCTCGGCTTCTACTAAGCGGCAGACATCCCGGCGGAATAGCATTGTAGCGGCAGGAGCAGCGCCTGGATCTCTCGCGCATCTGGCCAGCCAGCTGAGACTAAGAACCGCCCTGATTTTATTCTCGCAAAAGCAGGTCTCGTAGGCCAGCCTCTGTTCCCACGAAGGCAATTCCGGGAACTCTGCAGGAGGGTGGTGCTTCGTTTCAAACGACGCATTGGACGGTCGTGTTTCGTGCCGGGGAACGCGACTCGGAGGTCCTAGCTCAACAGGCGCTCTCTGGATTTTGCGAAGCATATTGGCCGCCGCTTTATAGTTTTCTTCGGCACCGCGGTCATTCCTCAGCTGATGCGCAGGATTTGGTGCAGGGTTTTTTTGCTCGTCTGATCGAGCAAAACACATTGAGCTACGCGGATCGCCGGAAGGGCCGGCTTCGCACATTTCTCCTCGGATCTCTGGAGAATTTTTTGTACAACGAATATGATCGCGCACGAGCGCTCAAGCGAGGTGGAGGTCGGCAGGTCCTATCGATCGAGGAGCATCTACCCGAAGCCGAGGCGGCGATGCTCGCAACCGTCCATCTGAGCGACGCCGGTTGTTACGATCTCGTGTGGGCGTCGAATATCGTTTCACGGGCATGGAAGAATTTGCAAAACGAATTTGAAGCGGAAGGCAAAGCTGAGTGGCTCGAGGAATTGAGGCCGTTCGTGGCCGGCGGAAGCGCCAAGCCGCCCAGTCAGGAAGAAGCCGCAATCCGACTCGGAGTGCCAATCGCAACATTGCGTACCTGGCTTTCGCGTCTCCGCCAGCGATTTCGCGAATCGTTGAGAGCGGAAGTAAGCATTACGGTCTCCGACTCCGCAGATATCGATGGAGAACTGCGACATCTGTACCAAATACTGATGGCCTGAGGTAGCGATTCCGATATGGACGATATCAGGGTTGGCCTCGGAACCGCGAAAGCGCAGAGTGAAACTGCGGAGACCTGCGCGACTTGCGGACGACCCTTGACTCAACGTGGTCCGAACGGCGAATGCCTGCGGTGTCTCGTTAGTCTTACCTTCCTTGGAGATGGAAAACAGCCGGAACCACCAACGGCGCGGGGCCGACTAACACCCGGACCACTCCGATACGCTCACTTCGAAGTAGAGACAGGAGCAGACGGTTTTCCGGTTGAACTTGGTGCGGGAGCAATGGCGGTAACTTATCGCGCGCGCGATACGGTTTTGAACTCGCTTGTTGCCCTCAAGGCAATCGATCGCAAGGTCGCGCAGAATCCTGGCGCGCGTACCCGTTTTCTGCGCGAAGCGCGTGCGGCGGCAAACATTCGTCACCCAAATGTGGCTCGGGTGACATATTACGGCGAACAAGACGGCGAGTGCTTTTACGCGATGGAATTGGTCGAAGGCGAAACGCTCGAAGCACGTGTGCGTCGCGACGGACCGATGCCGCTCGCCGTCGCCCTTGATGTAATCGAGCAGGCAGCGCGTGCTCTCGCTGCTGCGGAAGCCTGCGGTGTGGTGCATCGCGACATCAAGCCGTCGAACGTCATGCTGGAATCGGATTCAAGCGGCGCGCTTCGGGTGAAGCTGATTGATTATGGTGTGGCGAAAGTCATGGGCCCGCAGACCCAATCCGACGCGGAGCAAACGCATGCGGGTTTCATCGGCACACCGGCGTTTGCCAGTCCAGAGCAGTTCGCCGGTGCGGGACAATTGCCTGTGGATACGCGCTCAGACATTTACTCGTTAGGCGTTACGTTCTGGTATTTGCTCACTGGCCGGACGCCATTTGTCGGCCGGACGATGGAGGAAATCCGTGCGCGGCAAACGAGGAACCTGCCATTGGAACAGCTCAAGGGTCTGCACCTCCCGGGCAAGGTCATTGCGCTGCTGAAATCGATGCTGGCCACGGACCCGAACAACAGGCCGCAAGCAGCGCGTGAGTTACTTCTTGCTGTCCACAGCTGCTACGACCGGTTCAACCCTGAAGCACGCGGGCGACGCAGGAGAGCCATATTGGTAAACGTGGCTTTGATGTTGGCAATCGTAATCACTGCATGTGGTATGTGGCTGTATCAACGTTTCCGCCCGTTCACTCCCGAGGAGCGATCAATCGCTGTGCTGCCCTTCGAAAATCTCAGTAGTGACAAAGAGAACGCTTATTTTGCCGAGGGAATACAAGATGAAATCCTGACGCGTCTGGCAAAGATCGGGGATCTGAAAGTGATTTCGCGCACTTCGACACAGCATTATGAAACTGCGCCGAAAAACTTGCGCGAGATCGCAAAGCAACTGGGTGTTGCTCACATTCTGGAAGGCAGTGTCCAAAAGAGCGCGGACACCGTCCGGGTGAACGTGCAGCTGATTAAGGCGGCCAATGATTCACACCTTTGGTCAGACACGTTTGATCGCAAGCTGACGGATATTTTGTCGGTCGAAAGTGACGTGGCCAAAACAATCGCCGACCAATTACACGCCAAACTGACCGGTCAGGAGCAAGAAGTCATCGCAGCCAAAGCGACAGACAATCCCGAAGCGTATGACGCGTACCTCCGCGGCCTTGCTTATACGCTGAAGACCGGATTTACACCTGCGAACTCGCTCGGTGCTCAGAAGTACCTCAAGCAAGCGGTCCAACTCGATTCTAACTTTGCTCTTGGCTGGGCGCTGCTGTCTTACGTCGATGCGAGTGGCTATCTTACCCAGAGTCTTCAACCAACCGAGACGCTCCGCGAAGAAGCACGGCAGGCGGCCAACACCGCTCTCCGGCTGCAGCCAAAGCTCGGGGAGGCTGTGTTCGCAAAGGGCTTTTATCACTACGCTTGCCTCAGAGACTACGACACTGCGGTTGATTACCTTGAGCAAGCGCATCACCTTCTGCCAAATAACAGCCGCATTCCGCTGTCGCTGGCTTATGTTGAACGGAGGCGTGGCAACTGGGAGAAGAGTGACGCGCACTTCAACGAAGCCGAGAAACTCGACCCCCTAAACGTTAATCTGCTCTCACAACACGCGCGTTCATACATCTGCCTTCGTCGTTTCCCTGAGGCCCTCGCAAAGCTGGAGCAAATTTTGAACATAGCACCTGACGATATTGATACGATTGTGTTAAAGGCGCGAATCGCACAAGCAGAGGGCGATCTGCCGCGTGCTGCGGCACTTCTGGGTCCGCTTCGGCTAGGCGCTGACTACGCCAACGCGTTGGAAACACAAGTTTACCAGGCAATCCTGGAATCCCGCCCTGCGGCGGTCATCGCTCAACTGAAACAAATATTGGCCAAACCCGATCAGGCGCTGGGTTATTACAATGGCGAACTGCGGTTTTGGTTAGGCTGGGCACAGGAAGTTAGTGGCGATCACGACGGTGCGCGCGAAAATTGGGGTCAGGCTCGCACAGAGCTGGAATCTTTTCTAAAAGAACAACCTGAAAATGTTGTTCTAATGGGAGACCTCGCACTCACAAATATGGCTCTTGGCGATAACACCGCTGCAACGACTCTGGCCGACCGCGCAATCGCCATGATATCGGTCGAGAAAGACGCGCTGACTGGTCCCAGGCCACTCGATATTCTTACGCGCATAGCAGCGCGCATGGGCGACGCCGACCGCGCGATCCCTACGTTGGAGAAACTGCTTTCAATCCCATACGAAGCGCCTTTAGCCGCAAACCCGCCGCTCACTCCTGCATTGCTCCGGCTGGATCCAATGTTTGAGCGGCTACGCAAAGACCCGCGTTTCCAGAAACTGGTCGCTGCCCCTGCGCCAGAATAAGGTCCGCCATGGCCGCCTTCGGGGTGCTGCATAACAAGGACCAACTATGACACCGATGCGCAGGTCGCTTTGCGTTTTCTCCCCCCTCCTCGTGTTACTCTGGGCAGCAAGCGTCGCACAGGTAGGTAATACTCCTCGGCCAGCTCCTACCACGCGCGTCATCGGCATCCTCAGTGCAATGACCCTGGAAATCGAGACGTTGGGCCAGGAACTCACGGACAAGACTGAAATGACCGTCCAAGGGATCCGGTTCACGACCCGGAGCTTGAAAGACAGAAAGGTTGTGCTTACCCATTCGGGAATGGGGAAAGTGAATGCAGCTATGGCGGCTACTCTACTCGTCGAGCAGTTCCAGCCAACCCATGTCCTCTTCACTGGGATCGCTGGAGGCCTCAACCCAGACCTGAGCCCGGGCGATCTCGTAATCGGCGCCAAAACGGCGTACTATGATTATGGAGAGTGGACCCCGGAAGGGTTTCGCGTCGGCCGGACGGTGGACCCGTTTACCGGCAAGTCGAACCCCCTCTTCTTTCCAGCCGACGCGGGCCTGGGGGCCGTGGCTGAAAAGGCCGCATTGGACCTCAAGCTCGCGCCCGTGAAGACGACCTCAGGCGAGAGGACCCCGCGAGTCGTCACGGGGGTGATCGTGACGGGAGATGCGTTTGTGGCGTCGCCCGTGAAGAAGGACGCGCTGCGCAAAGAGTTCAAAGCCGACGCGACTGAGATGGAAGGCGCAGCGGTCGCGCAGATCTGCCGGCAGCGGCGCGTGCCGTGTCTGATTCTCCGCAGCCTTAGTGATAGCGCGGGGGCTAAGGCACAGGAGAACGTACTTCTCTTCGAGAAGAGCGCTGCCCAGAACGCCGCGCTGCTCGTTACCAGTATAGTCGGGCGTCTCGAAGCGCAATGAGCACTCGTTGCACGCAAGCTGTAGCCGCCGCTGCCTGCTCGCGGAAGCATTCGGAGCTCCTCCGGCTGGGCTCGGATGAGTGACAGCAGCGTTGCTGATCTTCTTAACGCGTGGCCGCCTGGGTTATCAACACTACCGACCAGAAAACCCGAGTTAGCCAGCACTGCACTCATTCGTCGGTCTCGGTTTCCAATCATGCCACCATCATTGGCTCATCGACATTCGGCCAAACAAGGACGTGACATCGGCCGGATTTTGCCGTTAAGTCAAAACTCAATCGTTAATCGCCGTTCGGCACGAAGAGGAGGAGAATCATGAAGCTGAAGAAGTTAAAGAAAAAGATCCAGGAACTCGAGAAACGTCTGCAAGAAGGCCCTGAGAAACTGGCCAGCTTAAAACGCAAACTGCAGCAGGCAGAGTCGGCAAAGGCGTTGAAAGCTGCGAGAAGATCGGCCGCCCGAGCCACTGCGTCAGCGGGAAAGAAGTCTTGGGAGCCAACAACAGGCGCAAAGAAACCAAGTAGTGCCAGGAAAGCGAAGAGGAAACTGAATCTCTCACCGGAACGTCGTGCTCAACTCGCTGCCGCGATGAAAGCCAGATGGGCTGCGAAGAGAGCCGCTGAAGGAAATAGCACAACCTCGTCGGATCAAAATTCTCCCACGCCGCCAACGCAGCCACCGGAAAACAGAGTCGACGGCTTATAGCATTATTGGCGCGATCAGCATCGGTACCGGTGCGACTGAGAACTGTTGCATGTATTCGGACAGAACCGCTGGAGCTATGCGTCTTCAGTTAAGTCTGTTGTCGAAACACAACAGAACTGCGCAGATTCACGGCTGCTTTTCCTCGCAAAGCTTTTGGAAAACCGGTTCTGATCGCAACGGGTCCCAGATTGGATCGAGCCGTAAAAGCGCAGGCGTGATGGGCGTTGGGCTGTAAAGCCAGCCACCATACGGTGTTTGTAACAATCGCGTGAGAGTTGCGATCGCACGACTATTCTCGCCAATCATCATCTCAACCAGCGCCAGGTTCTCTTCAAAAGCGGGTCCAGACAGGCTATCTTTGTTACTCGGCAAAAGCGTAGTTGCACGCTGCGCTTCGTTAAGCGCTGGGTCTTTCTCATCGAGTATGGCGTAAGCGACAGCCAGCGCTGCTGCAACGAAGGCGTTGTCTGGTTGATCCTTCTTAAGCGACTCAAGTGTGCTGCGCCCTTGTTCAGCGTCAGCTTTTGCAAGAGCGGTGTCACCAGCTATGCGTTGGGCCAAGGCTAGCCCCACCTGCTTGCTGCCCTTCTCAATCCCGGAAGTAAACTGCAATCGAGTTTCTCGGGTTTGTATCTGCCGGAGGCGCTCAGTATTTCGTTCCAGTCTCCATTGAGTCAGCTTAATTCGAACGGCCACGTCCGAATTCGTTTCTGCGTTTACCTGCACGAGCAATTTAGCAGCTTCCTGCAGATTGCCTTCGGCCTGGTAGATGCTGGCTTTTAATGCCATTAGGGATAACTCATTCGGAAGAATATCCAGCGCCCGGTCGTAGAGCTTTTCCGCTGTCGGGAATTGTCGAAGCGCGGCGTATGTGAACGCCACTTCCGTCAGTAGCGCTGTATTCCGTGGATTAAGCGCCAGACCGCGCTCCCAATAGGCAATACTTTCGTCCCAATGTCCCTCGTTTCGCGCAATTGCCCCGAGCGCGTATAAGATCTCGCTGTTACTCGGCAACATTTTGCTGACCCGTCCAAATGTGGCTTTAGCCAGCGCGTAATCCTGCGACACCCAGTATTGATAATAACCGGTGAAGAGCAGGGTTTCGGGCGAGTTCGGCTGCAGCTTTTGTGCATTTTCCAAAGCTTCCTTTGCCGCATCGCGGCGAGCGGTAGTTGTGTCGCGACGGTTCGAGTAAAGAAGCGCGTGCACACCAGAAAGTCGCGCCCAAGCGAGCGCAAAATTCGGATCAAGCCGCACCGCCAGGTCATAATATTCAATAGCTTTAAAGAGGGCATCGCTCGAGTAATTGCTACGTGCTTCAAAAGCCAATCCGCGTAGGTAAGCATCGTAAGCCTGCGGATTATTTGTGGGCTCAGCAGCCAACGCTTGCTCCTCACGGCCTGTCAGCTTCGCTTGCAGGGATTCCGCTATTCCTTTAGCGATCTCGCTCTCGACGCTAAAAATGTCACTCAACTTTCGGTCGTACGTTTCGGCCCAGAGTTGCGAACCGGTTTGCACATTAACGAGGTGAACGTTGACCCTCACCTGATTCCCTGCCTTCTGAACGCTACCTTCAAGGATGTTCGCGACGCCAAGTTGTTTTGCGATTTCAGCAAGATTGCTCGGATCGCTTTGATATCCCTGCGTCGAAGTGCGCGAAATCACTTTCAAATCCCCGATCTTGGTGAGACGCGTCAGGATTTCTTCCTGGATGCCATCGCCGAAATAAGCATTGGCCGGATCATTGCTTAAGTTTTGAAAAGGCAGGACCGCGACGGATTTGTCGACCTTTTGCCAGATCGCCCGTGGCAACAGAAAAAATCCAGCGGAAGCAGAGATAATGACGGCCGAAGCGATGAGCAAAATGAGATTTCGCCGCCGATGAGCTCCTGGTGTCTGTGGCGTGCCTTGAATCCCTTGGGGCGTGATGTCGTATGCCCAGGCGAGTATAATCGCAATCGGAAAACCGATTAACAAAAGCACAATTACGAGCCGCAAAGTCCAATTCGGCAATTCCCATGCTGGAAACGCCGCCGAGGCCATTTGAATCAAGAATCCTGCGGCAACGACATACGCCGCGGCGACACGATAAACCTTGCGCCGCTGCAATTCCTCGAAGAACCCGCTCATAATATAGATGAGCTCAATTTGATCATAATCTCATGCCCGGTGTCCGACCGGCAAATACGTGGCCAAAGCGAATGCTCTGCTGAACCAGTCATGGCAGTGGTTGTAATGAGGTGCCGGAACACGAGATTCAGATCGCCTCGCGATGGCGGTGGCGATAACTATGAACTTCCACTTGTTTGACCTCGCAGGATTCATCGGTGTTTTGCTGATAGTGGTTGCGTATTTACTTCTGCAACTGGATAAACTCCCGATCTCGTCGCCGAGATATTCACTGCTGAACGCGGCCGGCGCACTGTTTATAATCGTTTCGCTTATCTTCGCCTTCAATTTGTCAGCGTTTATCGTGGAGGTGTTTTGGTTTTTGATCAGCTTGCTCGGTTTATGGCGATCACTTATTTACCGGAAAGATTCTCGGCGAAGCACCGGGATTAATGGGAATAGCCACCAGTGAAGTACGTGCCGCTGAGGTACGCCTCAGGGTAGGCGCCTGTTGGATGTTGGATTGCCAGGATCGTATTCCCAAAGCCTCGATGGATCGCCGAAAACCGCTCCGATCGCGCGCCCCGGCCAGATCTCAAGATAGCTCAGCAGCAGCGCCATCAGTGGCACCAGAATAAAGTAGAGTCCGTGCGCGGCCATGATGACATCGCGACTGCGCGCAGGATCAGGAGATAGACATCCCAGCGTACCCGCTGCTTCAATTCCTTGTCAGGCATCGTGTCGTACCCCATGCGGAACGCTTTCCGGAAATGACTGGCTGCGAGTAAGCCGAAAGTGAACCAGAGCACGGGAGACTGCGCGAGATTTCGCCACAACTCATTGCCGAGAAGAAGATCGTGCAGCGGAATCAACACGATCCAGTATGGCAGACCGACAATGCCCACGAGCAGGAGCCACACGAAGACACCGCCTACAATGTTGCCGACCAATGTCGCGTGATCTTTCTGGGATTGGGTCTCGCGCAACGCGCGCGGAACCATCGCCGCGACGATTGCGGCCAGCGCGGTTAAACCATCGAACCAGTAATTGAAAACACTGATCGCTGCTGACCAGCCAAAAGCATAGATACCGACGACGGGAATCATGTTGCGCGCGAGCACAACCCACGCATCTGGCCGCGATGCGAACTCGCGTAGATGCTGGGAGAACGGCGGCGGCCGGATTTGTCGCATCGCGGTTGAACTGGTTGTACCCCGAGGCTTTGGCATCGCGGCTGATTAAAGACAGATCGACGGCACCGAATCAATCCGCTTCGTGGCGCGCAGCGAAGTGTCGGCGTCAGCGCGAAACAAGAAATAACGCCAAGCCGATCGCAATCGCATCTTCGCAGATGGCGACCATTGGGTCCTTAATGTGCAAATCAAGACGTCTCCTGATGCCGTAGCCGAGAAAAGCGCCGACAATGCTGCCGAGTCCACCGAGCAGTGCTCCCGCGAGCAATGATTTCCCCACCGCAGCACAGAGACATGCGCCACAAAGGCCTCCTGTGACGACGCGCGCCATTAACGGCGCAGGCCCAGTACGTTTCGGAATCATCGGCAGTTTGTCTGCGATTAACTCGCCGATCGCGAGCAGAGAAAATATCGCGACCGCGGTCGTTGATCCCATGAACGCAAGCGGCGAGCCGTGCAGATTCAACCAGCCCAGGTGCGCGCCCCATGCCACGACAGCGGGCGCGGTCAACGACCGCAACCCGGCCACAATGCCGATTCCAAGAGCGAGAACGAAAACGTAGTTCAATGAAATGCTTTCTATTCTGACTTCCGCCGAAAGTAAGCTCTGTGCAACGGCACGAGAATGGCCATGGAGAAATAAATCCAGCCGCTCCACTGAATTTGCGTTCCAGGCAAGCATAGCGCCAGCACCAGAGAAACAAGTCCGATGCCGACTGGGATACTCCACCCGGTTACCTCATTAAATGTCATTGCTCGTTCTTGCGCGTTCAACCGCAACGGCTGCCGCAATTGCCACGCACGCAAATTCAAAAGCACCATCTCCAGTGCGATAGCAGTGAAGCCTAATGCGAAAATCGCAAAGAGAGCGCGGACTTGCGAATCGGAGTGCGCACCGAACACGTGACCGACGCGACCGCCGCTGACCAAAAACCACATGGAACTGAAAATCGCTTTGAGCGGGTAGATGTAGATCAACATCGTGACAATCATCGCCCAGCTAATGAAGATGGACACGCCGTCCTCCAAGCCGTAACGCCTGCTCCACAACCAATGACCGCGCCAAAAGATTCCCAGCACAATGATGCTCGCCACAAACGCGGGCACATTTCTAAAAGCAGCGAGAAGCGTTTCGATATCGTCGGGGATTTGCTGCGTGGCGATTACGAGCATGGTGATTGCGAACGCAAACGCTGCATCGATGAAAGTTTCCAGCCGTGTCATCGCAATGCCGCGCAAGCGGAATCCGCCCAACCGCGGAAGCGCATCCAAGTCTGGCGGCAAACCGGACGTGATTTCCTGTGCGCGCTCATTCATCTGGCTGGCGATATTAGCGCAATCATCAGCTGCAGGGGAAGCTGACAGCTTCCCTGGAAAGACGCGGTCAATTCTCGACAATTTTGTGGACTCGGTCACAATATTGAAGTGATGACTCGCTATGGCATTCAACGACTGCTGTCGTGTTTTCTGCTAGGCGCACTGCTGTTCTTATCGTCACTGAGTTTGTCTTCGGCCGCGACTTTAGATGACCTGAAGCAATTAGAGATCACTTGCTACGTCCCTTCATATCTAACGCAGGGACTCCGGTTGCAAAAGGTAGAGATCACCTACGACGAGATCCAGGAGAATGAAGATCAGAACCACCCGTTGCCACTTTATTCTATCCAATATGGAAATGGCTGGAACGCGACGTTCACCATCGAGTCAGCGAGAGAAGGCATCGGCGACCGAAACATCATGGACGACAAGGAGAGCGCCGAAGAAACTGAAATCAAATCGTCCATTGGTCCCATGTATCTGATTTACCGGCCAAAGGGCAAAGATGGCCGCAAGGATGAGATTATTGCGAACTGGGTAAGCGACCCGAAAATGAACGACGAAAAAAGCAAAGGCCCGGACTCGCATCCGGTCCTCGGCCGGTTTCATGGATTTTCCGCAACCGGAATTGCGGTTGCAGAGTTCACGAAGATCGTTCAATCACTTCACCCCGTCGCGGGCGAAAAGGCTCACACCTCCACTTTGCCTCGCACGTCCAATTTGACCGCTAACGCTCCTCCACCGGAAAACTCTCCGCTAAAGATTCACCCGAAAGTTTTCAACATGATCGATTCCTGGAACTCGGATTCGGAGAGTCCAGTCGTTACGGAAATCAATCTGAATGCGGTGGAGAAGAACGGAAACCAGTTCAATGAAGAGGGGCTGAGGCAAGACGGCGATTGGCTGGTTTATTCCGTGCCGGATACTGGCGGATTCATGCGCTACCGCGTGGTCGAAGCAAAAGGCAGCCATTACAAAGTCGAGTATCAGGAGAATGGCGGCGGCACGCTTACGACAGCGTCCACAATCGAATTCGAGATTGAGAAGCGGCACGTTCGCCGGAATGGCAGCCCGATGACGATTCGCGTGCTTCGTGTGTCGTCTTACACTCAGAAATAGAACGTCGTCAGCCCCATAACTCGCGCCCGGGCATTGCGATTCTTTCGTTCTTATACTGAAGGCCGTGGTCACGATCGCGGGCGAGGAGCAGGGGGCCATCGAGATCAACCCAATCGGCGTTGCTAGCGAGCAGGCGAGCAGGAGCGATCGAGAGCGAGGTGCAGACCATGCAACCAATCAATATTTGGAAATTATTTTCGCGAGCCCGCTGATACAGCTGGAGCGCTTCTGTTAAGCCGCCGGTTTTGTCCAGTTTGATGTTGATTGCCTCGTAGCGAGTCTTCAGGTGGGCAAGATCGATACTCGTGTGGCAACTTTCGTCGGCGCAGATGGCGATCGGATGTTCTAGCATTTCGAGCACCTCGTCAGCGTCGGCCGGAAATGGTTGTTCAATCAGCTCTACTCCAAGTTCTTTCAATGCGGAGACCGTGTTTCGATAATGATGAGGTGACCACGATTCGTTGGCATCGATGAGCAGACGTGCGTTTGGTGCCGCTGCGCGCACAGCTTCGACACGAGCAAGATCGATATCGTCGCCACAAAGTTTCAACTTGAGAATTGGTAACCCGATAGCAGCCGCAGCGGCGTTTGCCATCCTCGCCGGTGTATCGAGACTGATTGTGAATGATGTCTCGACTTGATCAGCAATCGGAATATTCGCCAGTTCCCATGCGCGTTTGACAGAGCGTTTCGCTTCGAAGTCCCACAACGCACAGTCCAGCGCATTTCGAGCCGCGCCGGCTGGGAGCAATTCCGGCAGTTTATCGCGATCCAAATCGGTGACGCTCGCGATAAAGCTGATCTGCGCCAAAACGGAATCGGTGCTTTGATTGTAGCGCGCGATCGGCACGCACTCGCCGCATCCGGTGTATTGTTCATCACTCACATTGACTGTTACGACACAGGCTTCTGTGCGGCTGCCGCGCGAAATCCGGAAGGGGTGCTTCAGCGGAAAGATTTCCTGTCTGGCTTCGATTTTCAAAGTCGTGAGTGATACGTGACCGCCGAGAACATGCCAGACAATTTTGAAATTGAACGGTGATCCCTCCGAGGCTGTCTCAGGTTCCACTATGACCAAACTCATTGCGCTAGTGGCGGCGGGCGCATTCGCAGCGGGAACAATGTTCGCGGGTGAACACGGCGATTGCGCGAAGAAGGCTGGGAACGAAGGGAAGATGGCCTGCACGGCCTCTCTTGCGACTCTCAACCTGACACCAGATCAGAAGACAAAGATGGAAACGGCGATGACCGAACACCAAAAAGCGGGGTGCACGGGAGCGACCGAGGCCAAGTTCATGAAAGATGCCGAGGGCATTCTTACTCCGGAGCAGTTCGCGAAGTTCAAAGCGGAGTGCAATAAGGGGAAGAAAGAAAAGGTAGGCGCCTAAACACTTTGCTTTCCAAAACGGCGGTCGCCGCCGTTACCATCTGGAGAAATCATGATCGCGCTCGCTTCGGCGAGCGCGATTTGCGTACGCACGAAATCTTTAGGCTGTTTAGTTTCCGGTCGGCTTATACGGCTGCCATTTGTCTTCTGCCGCTTCCCACTGCTGGATTCTGCCTGAACGGCGATCGACGCGGTAACGATCAATAGCTGGACTTGTTTCAGGGTCGCCGCTGCATTTGGCGTTGTGAATTTCGCGCAGAACAAATTCAAAATAAGCGTTCGTTGTCTCTTCGATGCCGTACGCAATGCAATCCAATGAGATTCGCTTTTCGTAAACGTGGTCGCGCTTAAGGGTGCGCCGGAGCAACGCAAGAGCAGCGTCTTCATCCAGCGGACGGGAACGCGCGCCTTCGGCAATGGCTACCGAAATCAAAACTACGGCGCTAAAAGCCGTAACCAGACGGAACTCATTTTTCATGGAGTCAAACGAGAGATTTGATCGCGCAAGATTCAACAATTGCCATCGTACGAAGCAATCTGGAAGATCGGCACAATGAAAATTACCAAAAACATCGGCATGCTCTTGCTCGCGATTTACTTAATCATCGACGGTCTTTTAGGATTCGGTTTGAATCTAGGCCCAGCCATCTTCCTACTCTACATTGTGGCTCTGGCGGCAGGCGTCTTCATTCTCATTGGCAAATAAAGCTAATCCCGTACCCAATATCGCCAGCGGGATTCAGCTATTTCAAATATTTATCGAACCACGCCAGGGTCTGCTCCAGTCGGTCGACTTGGTGCTTGGGTTCTATGAACATATGGCCTTCGCCAGGATAGATGATCAGCTTTGTCGGTACGCCCAACGTCTTTAACGCATGCCAGAATTCGTAAGACTGCGACGCCGGACATTCCGCGTCGCGCTCGCCGACGATGACGAGGGTAGGCGTCTTAACGTTCTTGATAAATCGAATGGGTGAACTTTTCTCATAAACAGCTGGATTGTCGTAAACGGACGCGCCGAAAAACGGGATCATCCATTGACCGATCAAGTTCTGCCCATAGTAACTCTGCCAATTCGCGATGCCGGCGCCTGCGACAGCTGCGAGGAAACGATCTGTCTGCGTGACCGTCCACATGGTCATGAATCCGCCGTAACTCCAACCCATGACCCCAAGGCGGCTTGGATCAATCGGATATTTCTTTATCGCAGCATCGACCCCGGCGAGATCGTCACGCAAGTCGCCGCCTCCGAAATCCTGCACGTTCCCACGGGTGAAGTCCTCACCCTGGCCGTAACTGCCGCGCGGATTGGGAAGCAGCGCGTAATAACCGCGCATGGAAATCGCAGCAATGATCGCACGCGACATCCCAGACGATGCCGGCCACTCTGATGTT
Source organism: Candidatus Udaeobacter sp. (assembly GCA_036488345.1). Lineage (GTDB taxonomy): Bacteria > Verrucomicrobiota > Verrucomicrobiia > Chthoniobacterales > UBA10450 > Udaeobacter. The sequence goes on along the minus strand of DASXHS010000007.1, from coordinate 1,214 downwards.
GTTACGCTGGACGGTCCGCCGTGGATAAGCACAACCATCGGATATTTTTTACCTGGCTCGACTTTCGCCGGCGGTATTAACCAGCCTTGAATATTAAATTCTTCGCTCGTCCACTCGAGGCTTTCGGCTTTGCCCCAGTTCGCCTGCAGGTCAGCGTTGTTGTTTGTGACTTGGCGCCATTCACCGAGCGGCCCGGCGAAAACTTCCGGTGGCGAATTGTAAGTACTGCGCACCGCGGCAGCGAGCTTGCCATCCTTTGACAGAGCGAAATTTGGAAAATTCCCAAATGCGTGAATTCCTTCGGGACCCTTCCAGATCGTGCGGACTGACTCGTCCGTCAGATTCAACTCGGAAATTGAGCTGCCGCCGCCGAGGTAGTCAACGAGCAGAATTCGATCAGGCGTCCGCCAAAAAAACGAATTCACCGAGGCTTTTCGGCCCTTCGTGCGATTCACGACGTCGCCACCATTTGCAGTCAGTGTGACCAAGTCGCCTCCGTGAAATCCTTCATCGCTCATTATGCCTTCGATGAATGCAATCGATTTGCCGTCGGGCGACCAACGAGGAACGGCGACTTCAAGGGACGGCTTGTAGATGGATGTGGCGTCGCCTTTCGCAATGTCGACGGTGTAAATCTGTGCGATCCACCAATTATTGTCGCCCGGGCCCGGCGCGGCCGTTGCGGCAAACGCCTTGTCGTTAGGCGACCAATCGAAATCGTAAATGTGAAGGTCTGGTGGCGACACTTGGCGCATTTGGCTGCTCGCAATGTCGAGAACAGCAATGCGCTGATTGTGAATGGCAGTGTCGATCACGCCGGTTGTCGCAGGTGCGGCCATCAACGGACCGCCGCCGCCCGCACCTTCGATATACAGGAAGGCAATCTGTTTGCCGTCATGCGACCAATGCGGCCGCGCTGCATATCCAGTTAGGTTCGTAATTTTCTTGGCGTCGGAGGCATCACTTTTAACGATCCAAAGTTGCCGCTGGCCTCGTTCACCGGCGCTGGAAAAAAATGCCAGCGTCTTCGAATCCGGCGACCACGCGAGATCGAAATCATTCCGCTCACCGGCTACCGAAAGCTTAACGAGCCTAGCCGACGCGTTTACGGAAGTGTCGCGGATATACGTCTGCTTCGATGTTGTTGCGGCGGTGGATTGCACCCATGCCAAATGCGCTCCATCGGGAGAAAGAGCGACGTCGCCGTACAAAAC
>DASXHS010000136.1:0-45680 GCA_036488345.1 Candidatus Udaeobacter sp. | reverse complement strand
GAAAGCTACGGTTACAGCGGCGCTGATTTTGTTCGCGACAAAGACGGGAACGGCGCAGTAATCATGTTTTGTGAAGTAGCCGCCTACGCGAAATCCCGTGGACAAACAGTCGATCAGTTACTCGACGAAATTTACTCGCAGTTCGGTTATTTTGCGGAGAAAACCAGCTCACTTGTTTTCGAGGGAGCAGAGGGAGCAAACAAGATCGCCAGTCTGATGAAGTCATACACGACGAATCCGGTTCGCGAAATAAACCGCCTGAAGGTGGCGAACTTTAAAAATTTCGAAACTGATGAGATCAGAGACGTCGAAGGCGATCCGATTCCAAAGACGAAAATGTTGATGCTTGAACTGGAAGACGGCACGCGTATCGCTGTGCGCCCGTCAGGCACAGAGCCAAAAATAAAGTATTACCTTTTTGCGCGCCGCCGGCCGGAAAATGGGAAACTTACCGGAGCAGACCTCGACCGAATCAAGGCGGAAGTTGAAAAACATCTGGAGAATCTCTGGAATTGGCTGCGAACGGGTGCCGATGCGCGGCTTGCAATGTGAATGTCATGTCGAGCGAAGCGAAATATCTCGCATCATTGATTTGGATGCCGCCGCCGCGAAACGATCAGAGATTCCTCGATTCCGCTCGGAGTGACAGAATGTGATACGGAGTGACGGCTTCCAAGTCGTCAACGTGAAATCGAGGCCTCTCAAAGCGATCGCTCCTTGAATGTTGGCGCTTTGGATTGGCAACAGCAGAGCCAATGAAAAGAATCATAAAGCTTTGGCCATGGTTGGCTGCAATCTGTAGCGGGATTCTTTACGCGGCTTGCTTTGCGCCGTTTAACCTAACGTGGTTCTGCTGGATCGCGCTGACTCCGCTTATCGCCGCAATTTGGTTCTCCGGCACGGAGTCACGTTATTCGTGGCTTCGAAACCTGCTTCTCGGTTATGTCGCAGGCCTGACGTTCTTCTGGATCGTGTTCTCCTGGCTAACGACGGTCACCGCTCTCGGTTGGTTTGTTCTTGCGTTTTACATGGCGATTTATTTCGCGATCTGGGCGTGGTTTTGCGGTTTGCTGCGGCCAGGAGCAGGCAAGAGGCAATCAGCTGGCACTAGCAAATGGGGTCAGATGCTTGCCCAAGCCCGAAGCACGGCGACTCCCGCACCATCGCCATGGATAAAATCGACGAACAACCTTCGACTGGCTTTCATCCTCGCGGCGGCATGGACCACGCTTGAATGGTTGCGCGGCTGGGTTTTCTCTGGCTTTGGCTGGAATGGCCTCGGTGTCGCACTGCATGACTATTGGCCGTTAATTCAAATCACAGAACTTACCGGTGTTGCCGGGTTGTCGTTCCTGGTCGCGTTCGCCAACGTCATCGTTCTCACGACTGCGTATCGCCTGGTTGTCGAAGCGCGCACACGCGTGATGCGACCGCATTTTGATTTCACCGTCACAATGGCGGCTATCGTGGGCGTTTTGATTTTCGGACTTCGCGCAACTCAGGTTTCGGCGCCCACGAAATCACTTCGCGTTGCTGCCGTGCAATCGAACGTTCCGCAAACTCAAAAGTTTGATCCGCAGTTCACCAGAAGAATTTTCGATCAATTCCGGCGCTTGAGCGAAATCGCGCTGAGCTCAAATCCCCCGCCCGATTTGTTGGTTTGGCCGGAGAGCTCCATGCCCGGTCCAGTTCTCGCAGATCAGGAGAGCTACAAATTTGTCATGGATTTGGCCGCGTCGGCGGACACGGACCTTTTGTTGGGAACAATTGATGTAGACAAACAAGACGTTTACAACGCGGCGCTGCTTGTTTCCGAAAGCGGCGAACACGTGCAGATATATCGGAAAATCCACTTGGTACCTTTTGGGGAATACGTTCCCGGTCGCCATACAGTGCCGCTGCTTGCGCAAATTGTAGGCGACCAGGTACCGGCCGATTTCAAAGAAGGAAAAGAACCCACCGTGTTCACACTGACCAACAACGACATCCATGTGGCGCCGTTGATCTGTTTCGAAGACACAATTGGCGAGCTCACCAGACAATTTGTCCTGCCTAACGAAACAAGTCCCGGTGCGAACCTGCTCGTAGACGTGACAAACGATGGATGGTTTCAGACGTCCGCTGGATCGCATCAGCACCTGGCCAATGCGATTTTTCGCTGCAGTGAAACGCATCGGCCAATGATTCAGGCGGCTAATACCGGCGTGACCTGTTTCATCAACCAATTTGGCCGCGTCACTCAAATGCTCCGTGATGAAACGGGCAGCACGTTCACTGAGGGCGTGCTTGCTGGCGAGATTAAAGTCCCGACGGAGCAAGAGCTGACGTTCTATGTCCGGCATGGAGAGCTATTCGCGCAAGCGTGCGCTGCAATCACGCTTGCTTCAATCTTTGTAGTTTTCGGCATACGTCGTTGGAAACGGTTGTAGAGGCGTTCGCCGCGGCGAACGCCTGGATATCGGCGGCTGACACAGTCGCCGCTACAGCTCGCAGAAATTTTTGCAGTGTGATAAAAGAGTACGAATGCCCGTTCAACTGCCACTTGATCATTTGCCAGAACTTTGGCCTAACAAGTTTGAGGGCGCCCGCGTCGGTGCGTTGATTCATCCGGCTTCCGTTTCCTCGAGGCTTGAACACACATCACGAATCCTGGAGCGACACAGTGGCGATTTATTTCGCCTCGCCGCCTTTTTTGGCCCGCAACACGGATTTCTCGGGCAGACACAGGACAACATGGTGGAATGGAAGAGTTACGAGGATCCGCGTTTGCACATCCCGGTCTACAGTCTCTATGGCGACCATCGCGAACCAACGGCAGAAATGCTGGAAGGCCTGGATGTTTTGTTGGTCGATCTTCAGGATGTCGGGTCGCGTTACTACACTTTTGTTTGGACGCTGTATCTGACCATGCGCGCATGCGAGAGATGCGACATCGCAGTCGTTGTGTTGGACCGGCCGAACCCGATCAACGGCGTAACGATTGAAGGACCGGTACTTAACCCGAATTACAAATCGTTCGTCGGCATGCATCCCATTCCCGTTCGGCATGGCCGAACAATTGGCGAACTGGCGCAGCAATTCCGCGACGAAACATTTTCCAATTGTGAACTGTTCGTTCTGCCGATGAAAAACTGGGAGCGCGGGATGTGGTTTGACCAGACCGGTCTGCCATGGGTCATGCCATCCCCCAACATGCCGACGCTCGACACCGCCACGGTTTATCCCGGCATGTGTCTGCTCGAAGGCACGAATATTTCAGAGGGCCGCGGCACGACGCGACCATTCGAAATTTTTGGTGCGCCATTTATCGATGCGGAGAAACTTTGCACCAAACTAAACGGCTTAAAGCTGCCCGGCATTTTCTTTCGCGAAAATTATTTCCAGCCAACGTTTCAAAAATTTGCTGGTCAACTTTGCGGCGGCGCGCAACTCCACGTTGTCGATCGAAACAGTTTCCATTCGTTTGAAACCAGCATTGAAATCATCCGAGCCGTTCGAAGCTTGTATTCTGCCGAATTCGAATGGAACCAGCCACCTTACGAATACGAAACAGAAAAATTGCCAATTGAAGTACTACTTGGTGCGGCGGTGAAAACATTCTTCGATGAGCGATGATTGAGCAGCCCCGTTTTTCGCAGATGTCGTTCCGAGCGAAGTCGAGGAATCCCGTGGCGATGTTTCAAGTACCGCCGCGGTATTCTTCGACTCCACTGCGTATCGCTCAGAATAAGCGAGCGCTTAAGGCACTCCTGGTCGCATTGGGGATGTCGATCATCCCGCAGCTGCACGCCGAGATCCCATGGCCGGAAGTCGTGCAGCGGCTCGCGTATGAGAACGACAAACTTGCTCGACGTCCCCAAGGACATAACGGTGAATACTTCATCGTTTGCACGGTTTATTACACACCGAAGGAATCGGGTTTTACTTTCGAGCGCGGCTTTGATGCGACGCCGATTACGAAGCCTGGGTTGCACGGCCGAAAATATCCGCGCGATTTTCTGCGCTCCGTAAAAAAGGAAGGTTTTGGCCGGATTAGTACGCCGGTCGGCGGGCAATATTACATTTGCTACAACGATGGCGGTTCGTACGCGTTTGCTTCACACGCGACAAGTGGAGGCGGTGTTCTTGTGCCGCGTTATTCAGCAGCGATGGTGGGAGGACACGGGGGCTTTCGTCGCGGGGCGGTCATAGAGACAACGTCCCCGGAACTTCAGAAAATCTTCGGGAGCAATCGCTGGAAGATCATGGACACCGGTGGCGGTCTGCGGCGATGGCAAATCGATTGTTACTTCGGCGAAGATGAACCGCTCGGGCCCGGCAAGCTACAAGGTCGTCCGCGCGCGACTACCTTTGAGTACGCATATGCCAACGCGCGAATCGTAAATTGACGTGAAGCCCTTCAAGGTCCGGCTTCGCTTTCACGGCGACCTCAATGTTTTTCTCGGGTCAAAAACCGACGACGCAGTAATCGAGCGGCCACTCTCGGAAAAGACATCCATAAAAGACGTCATTGAATCGTGTGGCGTTCCGCATCCGGAAGTTGATTTGATCTTGGTGGATGACCAGCCAGTCGGTTTTGGTCATACGGTGGCCGCCGATGCAAAAGTGGAGGTTTTTGCGGTTGAAAATCGAGACACGAATAACACGGCAAAACGATTGCGGGCTGTTGGCATTACAAAATTTGTTGCTGATGGACATCTGGGAAGTCTCACACGCAATCTTCGTCTGCTCGGATTTGATGTTGCCTACCAAAGAAACGCTGATGACCGGCAACTGCTCGAGGTAATGGCCCGCGAAAATCGAGCGCTCTTAACGCGTGATCGGCGTCTGCTCATGCACGGGATCGTTCAACACGGATATTATCCGCGCTCCCAAAATGCCGACGAACAGACAATCGAAGTTGTCCGCCGTTTTGATCTTTCGGAATTGATTGCGCCTTTCACGCGGTGCCTGCGACGTAACGCGCCGTTGGAAGAAGCAGCCAAGGCCGACGTAATCGACAAACTCGAGCCACTCACCAAAATCTATTACGACCAGTTTCGTCGCTGTCCTGACTGCGAACAGATCTATTGGTCGGGCTCGCATTTTCCTAAACTGCAAAAGCGTGTCGAAGAGATTCGATCACGAGCTCGAGGTAAAGCGTAGGCTTATTACCAACTCAGCGGAACTGGCAAAACTGCGCTGCCATATGCAGCTTGGATTTTCGCCGCCCGCGCAGTTTGCGGCGTTAGCTGTTGCCAACGCGATTGCGATTGGTGTTGCCAGTGCTCAAGGACCTGCGCCGTCGCCTTTAATGTCAGCGCCATCGCCGCCGCCGGCGGAAGTTTCTGCGGTTGCGCCGAAGACGAATCCCGCGCCCGAATTAACCAAAGCCGATTTCGAAACGTTTCTTGACGCGCTAATTCCGTCGCAATTGCGAAATCGAAACATCACAGGCGCGTTCGTGTCAGTGGTGAAAGGCGGTCAGGTGTTATTTCAAAAGGGCTATGGCTACGCGGATGTCGATGAGAAGAAACCGGTGCTTCTTGATCACACGTTGTTTCGTCCGGGTTCAATCTCGAAATTATTCACTGCCACAGCCGTCATGCAGGTGGTCGAACAAGGAAATACCATTTTCTCGATACCTCGCTAAAGTTCTGATCGTGGCAGCGCATCGATGAATTTCACTCGCCGCGGACTTCTAGTGGCTTTCGCTGTCGTCACGCTTCCCACTTCGATCCTTGCTTACGGGCCGCTGGGACATCAGATCGTTGGTGCAATTGCAGACGAGCGCCTCGCGAATACGTCGACAGCCGCAAAGGTCTACGCGTTACTCGATGGACTAAGCTTGGAAAAGGCCGCCCTGATTGCAGACGAAGTTAAAGGCTGGGACAAAAAAGGGGTCGACGATCCACGGTCATTCCATTATTCAGCTCACCGCAACATTGACAAACAGTTGCGTGATTTCTGGCGCGCGAACCAGCCGACACACGATCCCAATGCGCCCGCGCCTTCGCACCATTGGTTTCACTACACTGATGTGCCGGTGATGCCGGCGCAACGATATCGCGACGGATCCACAGGTCGGAGCAAATGGGATATCGTGCACATGATTCCCTTCTGCATCGATGTGTTGCAAGGCCGAATCTCCGAACAGAACGAGCGGAAGATCACGAAGCCTGTTGCCATCATTCTACTGGCACATTACGTCGCTGATATTCATCAGCCGTTGCACGTCGGTGCGGCGTATTTCGATGCACAAGGACACGCGACCGATCCCGACAAGGACAAGTCAGCCTTGGCGGACGAAGGTGGAAATACATTTACGATTGAACTAAGCGATGAACCGCCACGTCGCCGAGGTATTCGGAAGAAGAAGTTCCACGGCTTTTGGGATTACGATACTGTCAACGCGCTTTTCCCGCAGGTGCCCGGCGGTGTGCCGAAAGTGGAACTCGAAATGCAAATCGGCCCGCTCAAGCAACAGCTGGTCGACGAGTTGGCGATGCATGAACCTCGCAGTTGGCAAATGCCATCGACTGTCTCCATCGACAGTTACGCCGAAATTTGGGCCGATGAAATCCTGCCGATCGCGCGCGAGGCGCATGCGCGTCTGGAGTTTAGAAATGTAAAGCCGTTACTCGACGGCGACCGAGTTATTGCGATGGGCGAGGCAATCGAAAAACCAACTTCAGGTCAAACACTATATCGCACCTGGGCGACCGGAATCGTCCGTGACGAGCTGCACAAGGCAGGCTGGCGTCTGGCCGACTTGCTGGAGAAAGTCCTGTAGTGAACAAATGCGAGCCGTTGTCCAGCGTGTAAGCCGCGCGCGTGTAACCGTGGATGCCAGCGTCACGGGAGAAATCACGACGGGTCTTTTGATCCTGCTCGGCGTGGGGCGCAACGACACGTCCTTTGTCGCCGCAGCTTTGGCCGAAAAAATCGCAAACCTAAGGATCTTTGAGGATAACCAGCAAAAAATGAACCGCTCATTGCTGGACGTAAAAGGCAGCGCGCTTGTGATTTCCCAGTTTACGCTCTATGGCGACGCTCGCGGCCAACGCAGACCGAGCTTTGTTGCCGCTGCGCCAGGGGAACACGCAAAAAACTTGTACGAAGAATTTGCCGAAGCGCTACGCAATTTGAGAGTGACCGTGGCAACAGGAGTTTTCGGCGCAATGATGTCAGTCGAATTGGTCAACGAAGGTCCGGTAACCATTCTTTTGGACTCTGACAAGACGTTCTAGAGGAGTCCGTGTTCGACGCGCGTTGGCGCGCTGCGGATCCCACAACGAGACAGATATTTTCGCGCTGCTATCTCTGGGAGCCTGACTGCGCCTGCGCGCGTCGGAGATTGTCGGCGGCACCTGTCAGCTCCGGCTTAAGGCGCAGCGCCGTTTCAAATTCCGGAATGCTCTCCTGCGGTTTCCCGGAGCCGAGCAGGGCTAACCCGAGATTGGCGTGAGTCTCGGCGTTGTCAGGATTCATCCGAAGCGCTTCGTGAAATTGCTCGATAGCCTCGGGTATTCTGCCTACCAGCTGCAGCGCGAGTCCAAAATCAGCCCTAATCTCCGCATCCTTCGGCGCAAGCTGCGAGGCGCGGCCGATCTCCTCAAGGGCGGCTTGATCACTGCTTTGCTTCCATAGTACACGGCCCAACTGCAGGTGCGCTGTCGGCGTGTCTGGCTGTGAATGGATTGCGGCTTGGAAGTAATCGATGGCTTCCGGCAGCCGGCCTTGGAACTCACGAGTAACGCCCATGCCCACCAACCCGTCATAGAAATTCGCGTCGATCTGCAACGCCCTCTCAAAATGCGCCGCGGCCTCATCGTACCTGCCGGCACTGCCCATGGCCAAACCTAGATTGTGTTCTATGTGGAGATTCCGTGGAGTAACTGCGAGCGTGTGCTCAAACAAAGTGAAGCTGTCGCGCCAGCGCTGAATCTGCGCGTTCGTGAGAGTGGCAAGGATCAGTAGAACCCCGGCAGCTATTCCTGCGCTGAGCGGCGGCGCAACGCGCCAGCTCTTGGCGAGGTCGGAGAATCCGAACACTAGTGCAATGAACAAACCGATCGACGGAATATAGAAGTACCGATCCGCCATGGTTTGCCCGCCGACCTGAACGAATCCTATAACCGGAACTAATGTTCCGAGAAACCAAAGCCAGCCCACGATGAGGTACGGCCGGTTTCTTCGTTCGAAAAGACAAAGTGCTGTAATTCCGATCAGCAGGAACGCTGCGCCTATTACCTGCCAGGTGGGTATGCCCGTCAGAGGAAGCGGATAATAGACAGCCAAATTATTCGGCCAGAACATGAGCAGTATGTAAGTCGCATAGGACACAACCCCGTTCGAAAGGCGGAATCCAACAGGCGCAGCGGCAAATGTGCGCACAGCGCCTCCATGGGATTGCGCGAGCAATGTGATAATCATCGACACCGCTACGAGCGCAAATAGCGGCAATTTCTCGACTACAAGTTTACGGAGTGATGACAATTGATGGCTAGCATCTAATCCCTGCAGTCTGCGCAACGGCCAGTAGTCGAGTAGCAACATTAGGAAAGGCCATGTCACCAGCATCGGCTTGGCGAGGAGTCCGAGTCCGAGCGTAATGGCGACCCACGCGTACCGACTAATCGAACGCGCCTCCGCGTAACGCACGTAAGCGATCAAGGATAGCAATCCGAAAAATGTGGAAAGGGTATCTTTACGTTCAGACGCCCATGCTACCGATTCAACGTGCAGCGGATGCAACGCAAAAAGCGCGGCGACCAGCGCGCTCGGCCAGCGAGCGTGCGTTGTTCGCAACAAAAAGTAGAAGATAAGTAACGTGTTTGCCGCATGAATCAGCGTGTTTACGAGCAAATGGCGCCCTGCGTTCGTGCCAAAGAGTTGGCAATCGATCATGTGTGAAATCCAGGTGAGCGGATGCCAATTCGCCGCATGAAATGTGCTGAACGCCCAAGCGAGTCCCGCGAGCGTAACACCACGATTCACGTTTGGATTTTCCCTGATATACGTGGGGTCATCGAGAGTGATGAACTGATGCCCGATTACTTGCGCGTAAATCCCAAGCGTCATCACCGCGAGACCGAGCAGGATGACGAGATCGGCTCGCTCCATTCTTATGTTATGGCTAGGCGGGGTGACACTTCGTCTTTTCCGCGCCGCAACAAGAGCAGTTTTTCTTTTTCGTGCTGTTCGTTTGGCCATCTGTCGCGAGACTACCAGAGACGGACAACCGAAATAGCTACGGTGTCGAAAACGTTCAAACCTTTTGTGCGGCCGGGTTTGCAGTAGGGTCGTAGAGAATTGCAGCCGGCATCGCAGCCTCTACAGTGAGCCAATGATTCTCGAGCCGGTTCGCCCGATCAAACTGTCAGAAATCCAGGGGGCGCGCGAGCGGATCGCAAACACGATTGCGCGGACGCCACTCATCCGCCTCGAACTCGGATCAGACTTTCCCGACATTCGGCTCAAGCTGGAGAATCTTCAGCCGATCAACGCTTACAAACTGCGGGGCGCAGCAAACGCTGTGGCGTTACTTTCCGAGGAAGAACGCAAGCGCGGGGTGTGGACAATAAGCGCCGGGAATGCCGGCCAGGGCGTTGCTTACGCCGCGAGAGCGGCGGGCGTGCCATGCACGGTCGTGGTCGTCGAGACAGCGCCAAAATCAAAATTGGAGCGAATGAAAGCGCTCGGAGCGTCACTGATTCCAGTCCCCTACGAGATCGCTTGGAAAGCGCTGGATGAAAGATCTTTTGCGGGAGTTGATGGAACATTCATTCATCCGTTCGATGACGACGATTTCATTGCTGGTCATGGCACTATGGGATTGGAAATTCTCGAAGACGCGCCAGACGTGGCTGCTGTCATCGCCAGCATTGGCGGCGGCGGATTAATCACAGGCGTGGCCAGCGCAATCAAGGCGCTACGACCGGAAGTAAAAATATTCGGCGTTGAACCGGAGACCGCAGCGCCGGCAGCGCTTTCGTTCGAAAAAGGTTCGCCGCAAGAATTTCCAAACTGGAAATCGTCATTCGTGGATGGCGCCGGCGGTCAAAGCATGTTCCCTCGCATGTGGGAGCGCATGAAACCAATTGTAGACGGCTACCTCGTTGTCTCTCTCGAGGAAACAAAAAACGCGATGCGACTCTTAGCTGAAAAAGCACGTGTCATTGCTGAAGGCGCGGGCGCATTACCACTGGCTGCGGCGTTGAGTGGGAAAGCTGGCAAAGGTCCGATCGTAGCGATCGTCTCAGGTGGCAATATCGATCTGCAAAAATTCTCGGAGTTGATCTCGCAAAGCGACGATTGACTTCTGCGCCTGCGTTTGAAATAATTTTTCGAGAGAAAAATCAGGAGGAAGATCAATGAAAATTGGCGATACAGCACCGGACTTTGAAGCACAAACCACGGAAGGCCGAATCCGTTTCCATGATTGGATCGGCGATTCATGGGCCGTTCTGTTTTCGCACCCAAAGGATTACACGCCGGTGTGCACAACTGAGCTCGGATACATGGCGAAAATAAAGCCGCAGTTCGACAGGAGAAATGTAAAGATCATTGGGTTGTCGGTCGATTCGACGGGCGATCACGAAGGGTGGGCTAAGGACATCCAGGAAACTCAGGGTCACGCGCCAAACTACCCAATCATCGGCGATGCCGATTTCAACGTCGCAAAACTCTACGGGATGTTGCCTGCCGATACTGCAGGAGACGCCAAATCGCGCAAACCGGCCGATAATGCGACCGTGCGTAATGTGTACGTCATCGGACCGGACAAGAAGATAAAACTGATACTTGTCTACCCAATGACCACAGGCAGGAATTTTGATGAAGTGCTGCGAGTGATCGACTCACTGCAACTGACTGCGAAGCACCAGGTGGCTACGCCGGTCAACTGGTTGCCAGGAGAGGACGTAATCATCGCTGGTTCTGTCTCGGATGAAGAGGCGAAGAAGCGTTATCCGCAAGGCTGGAAAGCGCCGAAGCCTTACCTTCGAATCGTCCCCCAGCCGCAATAGGTTCGCTGTCATTCCGAGCGAAAGTCGAGGAATCTCGCGACATTACCTCACCGCAGGCCACAGGATCCTTCGACTTGGCTGCGATCCGCTCAGGATGACGATCGCTGTTCCTCGCTGAAACTCTCAGCGAAAAATTCAATCGGATCCTGCTGAAAATACGTTCGCAACTCAGCATACAGTTTTGGATGATGGGCGCTAAGCGCATGCGGCCGCTCAAAGAACGCCTCAACTGATACGGCAAAAAACTCAGCGGGATTAGTGGCTCCGTAGGTGTCAAGCAGCGTCGGAACACCGCTCTCGTCCGCAGCTCGCAACGACGCAAACTCAGATTTCATCACTGCGGCCCAGGCTAACTGGTGTTCGCGCGTCGCCAACCCCGGCACCCCATCGGTAGCTTCATTTTCGAAGTCGAGCTGGTGAGCAAATTCGTGCAGAACAACGTTCTTACCATCGGAAGGATCAGCCGCACTATGTTTGACTGCGCCCCAGGATAGAACCAGGGATCCCATTCTGCGGCCGGTCTCGCCAAGGCGATTCATTGTCCCCTCTTCCCAAAGATGCTCTGTAATCTGTCGTTTTTCGTCCACCATGTACGACAATGGATAAACAAGTATCGTGAGCAGGCCGGGGAAATAGTCCGTTTTGCGATGCAACAATAAAAGACAAGCTTGGGTCGCGATGGTGACGCGAACTTCATCGGTAATCTCGAAACCACTACATCCCTCGAAGCGTTTTTCGGCAAGAAAGACCTGAATGTGACCAAGTAATTCCGCGCGATCACTCGCCGACAGCCTGTGGAAAATGACAACGTGCCGCTGAATCAGCGTCAGCCATTTTTGGGGGAATGGTCGCGCTCGCAAGCGATGTCGCCTGCGCTGTCTCCATATCGTAAGGATCACAGCGCATTGTAAACGTAACTCTGCCATCTGGGTAGCGCACGCGTCTCGCGTGTCTGGCGAGCGCGCCTCGCGATCGCGAACTTTCTTCCAATCCTCGCTCGACCGGGATGAAGTCCAAAGTAAAGATTGTTTCGGCGCGACCCCGAAACCAGCACGCGAGACGCCTGCGCTACCTCGCAATTCGCTCTCGCGTTAAGTGTCAGACTGTTTTAAGAATGATCACCATGAACACGCTCCCTCTTTCCCGAAGAAAATTTGCCCAGCTACTCGGTGCAGGTGCGGCAGCGGCAGTCGTTAGGCCGTCGTTTTCTTTTGCAAAGCCGACTCAGTCCGTCACTACGCCTTTGGCCGAAGGAGGCATCGTTCGCTTGAGCGCGAATGAAAATCCCTACGGCCCGTGCCCGAAAGCATTTCAGGCGATTACAGATTCGTTCCCCCTTGCCTGTCGTTATCCAGACGAACACAACAACGTGCTAATTGACAAACTGGCGAAGCTGAACGGCGTCAATCACGATCAGGTTCTGCTTGGCGATGGTTCGGGCGAAATTTTAAAACTCTGTGCAGAAACGTTCACCGGACCTCAGAACGGGAAGCTTGTAGCAGCGGATCCGACCTTTGAAGCAATTCTCAATAATGCCAGTTCCAATGGCGCTGAGGTCGTCAAAGTGCCATTGACCAGCAGCTTTCAGCATGATCTCCCGAAAATGATCGATTCGGCGAAAGCAGGTCTGATTTACGTCTGCAACCCGAATAACCCGACTGCCAGCATCACGCCAAAGGACGAACTGCGAGAGTTCATCACAAAGACTCCGCCGCAGACGATGATTCTCGTAGACGAAGCATATTTTCATTACGCCGATAGCCCCGACTACGAGAGTGTGATCGCGCTTGTGAAAGATCATCCGAACCTGATTGTCTCACGCACATTCTCGAAAATTTACGGCATGGCAGGATTGCGCTGTGGCTATTGTGTCGCCCAGAAGGACGCGATCGATCGGCTGCGCCGAAATCAAATGTGGGACAGCGTCAACTGCATGGCCCTGGCCGCAGCAATCGCGAGTCTTGATGATCTTGATCATGTCCCGAACGGTCAACGTTTGAACGGTGAAGCGAAAACATTCGTGACCTCGGAGCTCGACAAGATGGGCTATGAACAAATTCCCTCACAAGCCAACTTCATCATGTTCGATTGCAAGCGCCCTGTCATGCCGCTGATCCAGGCGATGAAAGAGCACAAGGTTCACGTCGGCCGGTTGTTCCCAGCTCTTCCGAACCACATGCGACTTACAATCGGCAAGAAAACGGAGATGGAACGTTTCGTCACCGCGTTCAAGCAAGTGACCGCGTAACGCTTAAAAGTTGTAGCGGCGGTTTTGCCAACCCCTGATTGAAGCAAGCTCAGCGTTTTAGCCGAAGAACTCTTGCAGCTTGCGATAAGCGTTTTTTAACGGCGCTCACGATCGGCGAGCGTTTCGCACCGTTGGTTTCGCCTGCCCCAGCCGCAGATATGGCAATGTCTGGCGGGAACAGAGCCTCGAGCGCTTCGTGATATAAATGCCGATCGTCCACTGACATTTCGCCGGCATTACTAAATTCGTTGCCGTCGACGATGATCTTCGCGTTCAGTTTTGCCGCAAGCCGCGCTCCGGAATGAAGCTCGCCTAGTTCGTCCACAGCGCGATCATATGCCGCTCTAACATCAGACGGCATCTCGTCCGCATTCGCGTACTCCCGGCCGTTGAACCGGATGTTGGTCTTGGTCCTCGACTTCACCACAAGGACCAGTAGTGAGAACTATTTTTCGCGAAATTCAAGTGTGATGTCTTTGTGGGAGGTCGCATGCGTTTCTGCCACGCTGTTAATCCCGCGATGGTCGTCGATCTGCATTTAGACAGTGGCCGCGGTCTTATCTGCGCCTTACCAGGAGTCGCGCCCTGACGTGCGGCAGTCCAAAGTCATTACTTCGGCGCAGGATGTCGGTCCGAGCGATACGGAACCGGCACATACTCTACTGAAGGCTGCCGGCGCATGGGCCTCATGATTGTCGCGTTCCGTATGCGAAACTGGAAAGGTGTTATCGCCGTCGGACGGCCCGCGTTTAAGACAAGTCCAGAAGTAGACGCACATCACTCATGATGTGCTCCGGACTGTTTGCGGCAGCGATTCCGCAGGAATCCAGATCATCCTTGGTTTAACCGCCGCCTTGGAAGGACTTTGATTGGACATCCGATTATTGTCGCGCGCGAAGGGAGCCGATTCTCGGCGAAAGGACGACAGCAAAGTTCTTCACCTGGAAGGATTGATGTGAGGTCCGGCTCCCGGCGAAAACAGGAGTAGCCCAAAAATAACACCGCGGGCTAAATCGACTGGTGCAGAGATTACATTCTATGTTGCACGGAATTCGAGCGCGTCGTTTTTGGCGTCCACGTGAACGGTCTGGCCTTCGCGGACTTTGCCTTCGAGAATGTCGATGCTGAGCGGATCGAGAATCTCTCTTTGAATTGCCCGCCGCAAGGGTCGCGCGCCGTAAACGGGATCGTAGCCTTCGCGCGCAAGGAGTGCCTTGGCGGCGTCGGAAAGCTTGAGCGTGATCTTTTGTTGCTCGAGGCGCTTCGACAAGCGGCCAAGCTGAATTTCGACAATCTTCTTTAGCTCTTCCTCACTGAGCCGGTCAAAAATGATGATCTCGTCGACACGATTCAAAAACTCGGGACGAAAATGCGCGCGCAACGCATCCATCACCAGTCGCCGGCGCGCCTCGGGAGATTCTTCCTCCATGATATATTGCGAGCCGATGTTCGAAGTCATGATGACGACCGTGTTCTTGAAATCGACCGTTCTCCCCTGCCCGTCCGTGATCCGGCCGTCGTCGAGCACTTGCAGCAGCACGTTGAACACGTCCGGATGCGCTTTTTCGATCTCATCAAACAGCACGACTGAATAGGGCTTCCGGCGCACTGCTTCCGAAAGCTGGCCGCCTTCCTCGTAGCCTACGTAGCCGGGCGGAGCACCGATCAAGCGCGCCACGGTGTGTTTCTCCATGTACTCGCTCATGTCGATGCGGATTATGGCGTTCTCGTCATCGAACAAAAATTCCGCGAGCGCGCGGGCTAATTCGGTTTTCCCAACGCCAGTAGGTCCGAGAAAAATGAATGAACCCAGTGGTCGATTCGGGTCCTGCAAACCAGCCCGGGCGCGACGCACCGCATTGGATACTGCCTTGATCGCTTCATGCTGGCCGACGACGCGCAGATGCAAATGCTCCTCGAGCTTCACGAGCTTCTCGCGCTCTCCCTCCTGTAAGCGCGAAACCGGGATGCCCGTCCAGCTCGATACGACCTCGGCGATGTCCTCTTCGGTCACCTCTTCACGGAGCAACCGCTTCTTAGTCTTGGCGGATTTCGCAGTGAGATCGGCCAATTTCTTTTCCAATTCAGGAATGCGGCCGTATTGAATTTCACTTGCATTGCCCAATTCACCGCGACGCTGCGCGCGTTCTAATTCAGTCCGGAATCGCTCGATCTGTTCCTTCACTTTCCGCTGCTCATCGATGATTGCTTTCTCCTTTTGCCACTCAGCTTTTAACGCGTTCGATTTTTCCTTTAGCGCAGCCAATTCTTTCTCGAGCTTCTTCAAACGCTCTTTGCTCGCCGGATCTTTCTCTTTCTTGAGCGCCTGACGTTCCATTTCATGCTGCATGACCTGTCGCTCGATCACGTCGATCTCGGTGGGCATAGAATCGAGCTCGATCTTCAAACGGGACGCCGCTTCATCGACCAAGTCGATTGCCTTATCGGGCAGAAAGCGATCGGTAATGTAGCGCTGCGACAGCACCGCTGCTGCAACCAATGCCCCGTCGGTGATCCGCACGCCGTGATGCACTTCGTAACGCTCTTTTAATCCACGCAGGATCGCGATCGTGTCTTCAACTGTTGGTTCGCCGACGAGCACCGGCTGAAAACGCCGTTCCAACGCCGCGTCTTTTTCAATGTATTTACGATACTCATCGATCGTAGTCGCACCGACGGTGCGCAGCTCGCCGCGCGCCAGCATCGGCTTGAGCATATTCGAGGCGTCGACCGAACCTTCGGCTGCGCCCGCGCCGACGATGGTGTGCAATTCATCGATGAATAGAATGATCTGGCCCTGGGCATCGGTGACTTCTTTCAAAAAGGCTTTGAGCCGGTCTTCGAATTCCCCGCGAAACTTCGCGCCTGCGACCATTGCTCCGATGTCCATCGCAATGATGCGTTTGTTCTTCAACGAATCGGGCACGTCGCCGCTGATGATGCGCCGTGCCAGACCTTCCACGATCGCCGTTTTACCAACGCCCGGATCGCCGATAAGCACCGGATTATTCTTCGTCCGGCGCGAAAGCACCTGCATGACGCGACGAATTTCGTTGTCGCGTCCGATCACTGGATCAATCTTGCCGCGCCGCGCTAATTCCGTGAGGTCGCGCCCGTATTTTTCCAGCGCCTGAAATTTGCCTTCCGGATTCTGGTCTGTCACTCGCTGCGAACCGCGCACCTGCTGGAGTCCCTGCATTAGCTTGTCCCGGGTGCCGCCCAGATCCTTCAGCAATTTTGCCGCAGGAACATTCGAGCCGGATAACGCGAGCAGGTAATGCTCAGCACTGGTGAATTCATCTTTCAGCTTGGACATTTCCTTCTCGGCGCTGTCCAGCACGGTGCGCAGTTCGTTCGAGACGCGCAGATCGGCGGCGCTGCCGTGAATTTTCGGGCGACGCTCCAAATCCGCGCGAAGCCGTTCCTGCAACTGATCAACATTTGCCCCAATCTTCTCGAGGAGCGGGCGAGCTATTCCCTCGCTTTGGTCCAGAAGCGCGGAAAGAAAATGTTCGTTCGTGATTTCGGAATTGTTCAGTTGTGACGCGAGGTCCTGCGCCGCTTGCAGCGCTTCCTGCATTTTCTGCGTGTATCTGTCGATGCGCATGGATCAAAATAACAAACGCACGGCGGTTTCCAAACCGCCGTTTTTTAAACCGTGCCTCCTTTCGGCTTCCGTGCCGCACGGAGTGACGGGTATGATCGCACGTGATGCGCGAGGATACGCGTTCACTGTGGGAACAGTACGATTCAGAAGTAGAGCCGTGGCGGCGTGGGCGCGCGTTTCTCATCTGCTTGGGGACGCTCACCGCGGTCAGCGATCTCTTTGCCTGCGCCGTTTTCATTTTGAGCGGCCAAATTGAAACACTTTTCATTTTTGCCGCGATACGAACCGTGTTCTGGATCCAGTTTTACTTCATCTGGATCGGTGTTCACTGGGTGCGCTGGTTGCAGGGAGCGTTCAACATGGCTCACGGGTTCGTGCTGTTCTTTTGGAGCCTCCAGAACGAATCCGGGGCGGTCATGACATTTGGCATGTTCATGATGGGCACAGGCATTTATCTCGCGTTCGCGCCATCGGTGTACTTCTTCGCAAAACGGCAGCAAGCAAAGCGGAGTTGGAGCGAATCGCTCCTTATCGCGGCGGCGTTTGGAATCCTTTTGTTGAGTTTGACGGCAGGCGTGCTCGGACTGTTTCGATACAAAATTCGGATCCAAGAGGACGCACTTAACTTTGCCGACATCGCCTTTGGGCGGATTTTCACCGAACACGACACTTACTTTTTCCTTGATAGTGTGACGGAACGCTTGCTTGAGCCGCCGTTCGGACGTGGGTACCTGACTAAGTTTTTACAGGAAGCCACCATGTTCGCGGGCGATGTACAACAAATCCAAAGAACTACCGAGCGAATCGGCGTTCGCTACGGCTTTCCATTCAATCTTTCTGCTCAGACTGAAGTGCAATCTGAAGGAGTCGGTGCGCGGGGCCACGTTATTCTACGCATGCAGATCGTTGGAACTGCTGGCGACTGGAAAATCGACAATGCTCAGTGGTGGTATCCCGATGGGCTGCCAAACCAGCAGGTCAAAAAAACAAGGTAATGTGCGCTCGAAACACATCTGCGCGCGCAGCGCAAGTCCGCGAGGATTCAATCGGCTTCATTGCGGTTAAGGAGCATTCGGTTATGAGTGTCTGCGATGAAGCCGCAGGAAAAATGGGTGGGATCGAAGTCGCTGGCGCTGCTACGTCAGGGACCGTTTCGCCGATACATTATAGGTTCGCTCATTTCCGACAGCGGCACCTGGATGCAGATGATGGCGCAGAGCTGGGTGATGAGCGGGCTTACGAACAAGGCGATTCTGCTTGGGCTGGTGAACTTTGCTGCCGGCTTACCGGCGTTGATCCTTGCTCCGGTAGCAGGTTCATTGGCTGACCGGTGGGACAAACGCAAAATCCTGGTGGCCACGCAAATTGCGCAAATCGTCTTTGCTGTGGCATTGGGATTTTTGGTGATGAGCGGCCACGTTCGCATCTGGCACATTGTTTTCTTTGCGCTTCTCCTGGGGATTGCTTTCGCTTACGAAATGCCGGCTATCAGTGCGCTTGTGCCGGAGTTGGTGAAACGCGATGAGATCGCCGCAGCCGTTGCTCTCGATAGATCAGTCTTTCACGGATCGCGTTTGATTGGTCCGTCGTTGGCCGGGCTTTTTGTCGGCTGGTGGGGCGCGGCGTCGGCATTTTTCGCAAATGCGCTCTCGTTTGTGGCATTGATCGTAGCACTCATTTCGTTGCCCAAACGGCCGCTGGGAACACCGGAGGAAGAACAACAACGCCGTAGCGGGATTTTGGAGGGATTTCGCTATGTTCGCTCCAATCGCATCATTGTTTCCCTCATCACGCTGATTGCGCTGAACACGATTTTCGTTTTCCCGGCGATCTCAGTGATGCTGCCGCTTTACGTGCGCGATATTCTTCATCTTGGCCCGAAAAGCATGGGTGGACTGATGGCAATATCTGGTAGCGGCGCGTTCCTTGGTTCGATTGGTTTGCTTAGTGTTGCGCGCGAGAGTCGGTTGAAATTCATGACCGGCAACGTGGTAGCCATTGCGGTGGGTGTTTTTCTCATGTCCGTGTCGCAAGGTTTTTTACTGACTGCTTGCGCCATGGGCGCTATGGCCATTGCCCTCTCAATGAATTTTGGCCTCACGAACACGATCGTTCAGGAACAAGCGCCGGCGCATTTGCGCGGCCGCGTATCAGCAGTTGTAGGCATGAGCTTTTTCGGTCTGATGCCTGTTGCAGGCCTGATCACCCCCGGTTTCGCCGATCTTATTGGAATGCGAACGACGCTAACGATTGCATCAGTGATCTATGGAATCGCCGCTTTTTCAGTATTGAGTGTTGCCGGACGTCACGTTTGCGATCAGCCGGTTTCGCCGGCAGCGGAGCCTGAAATTGAGCCGGTTTGCTGAAGCTGGCGTTCGCCATGGCGAATGCCCTACAGTTAACCTGTGATTTCGTTTTCCACTTGCTGGAACTCCGGGCGGCACACCGCAGGAGATGAAATGCTCCGCGAAATCAAAACCGAACTCGGGTTTGATTCGATTGAATTGGGGCACGGGACACGCCTGTCGCTGGTGCCGGGAATTCAGAAAATGTTCGATTCAGGTCAGGTGCGCTTCACAAGTTTGCATAATTTCTGCCCGTTGCCTGTGGAGGTGATGGTGGCTTCTCCGGATTGTTATCAGCTTTCTGCTGTTTCTCCCGAGGAACGCGAGCGCGCCGTAAAACAAACTTTTCAAACAATCGATTTTGCCGAACGACTGGGCGCGCCGTTTGTGGTGTTGCACTTAGGCGAGGTGGAAATGCGGCCAATTACCGATCGATTGATCAAGATGACAAAAGCGGGCAAGCATCTCTCTCGCGCATACGTACGAGCTAAACTGAAAGCGGTCGAAACGCGCGAACGACGCGCACCCGCTCATGTGCAATGGGTGAAGGATTGTCTGCGCCGCATTGTTGAGCACGCAGCTTCGAAAAATGTGCGAATTGCTTTAGAAAGCCGGCGCGGTTACGAAGAAATCCCAAGCGAACGCGAGTTGCCGAGCCTGCTGGACGAATTGAATTCGGAGCAGGTCGGCTACTGGCACGACTTCGGCCACTCACAAATCAAGGAGAATTTGGGGTTCACTGATCACGCTGAGTGGTTAGGCGCAATCGGGTCCAGGGCTTTTGGCTGCCACGTGCAGGACTGCGTCTGGCCAGCCAAAGACCATGAAGCTCCTTTTACCGGCGGGATAGATTTCGATAAACTTGTTCCGCTTCTGCCCACAAACTGCTTATTTGTCTGGGAGATGAGTCCGAACAAAACGGCGGATGCGATTCGCGAGTCGATTCGAATCTGGAAGGAACGCTTTGGCGAATGAAGAAGATTCTGATCACGATTCTCCAACTCAGCGTCACCGCGGGGGTGCTGTATTGGGTTTATCACGATCCAAACCGGCGCGCCCAGATGGTCGAGGCACTCCGGAATGCGGAATATCGCTGGGTTCTAATGGCGATGCTGGCCTATCTGGTGGTGGAAGCAGCAGCCGCGTTTCGCTGGCACGTGTTGCTGAAAGTGCAAAACATCCACCTCAGTGTCCCGCGCCTGACCGGACTCTTTTTTATCGGGCTGTTTTACAACCAATTCCTTCCCGGAGGCACTGGCGGCGACATCATCAAGAGTTATTACCTACTGAAGGAAACGCCTGACAAGAAAGCGGGCGCATTGCTGGCGGTAGTGTTCGATCGATTCATCGGACTCGTCGCGCTCGTTGCCGTCACAGCCACGCTAATCGCATTGCGATATGATTTTCTTGCGCAGAAACCGCAAACCCGAAATTTACTCTGGCTGTTGCTCATTCTTCTGAGTACGTCGGTTTCCTTTCTGGTTGCGACATTCGTTATTAGTGGATTCAAACTGTTCCATTATTTCCCCGCCCATTTTCCGGGGCGCGATAAACTGATTGAGATCTTCGCGGCCTATCATCTGTACGCGCGTCATTGGCGGGCATCCCTGGTTGCGTTTGGCGTGTCGATCGTGGCGCATCTTGCAACGTTTACAGCTTTCCTGTTTGCCGCGTATGCGTTGGGTGTCCGAGTGCCGCTGGTTGATTTTTTTGCCATCATGCCGGTTGAACGAACGATCTCGGCTTTACCGATCAGTTTCGCCGGAATCGGACTACGCGAAAAAGTTTTGCAGATCATGCTCAACGGATTGTGCGGCGTTCCCGAAGCAAAAGCCATTCTCATCGGGTCGCTGAGTTTTGTGATCATTCTCGTTTGCTGTCTTCCGGGTGCGTTTGTTTACCTTTTTTACAAGCCGAGTGGCGCAGTAGAACACGTGAAACTCCGCGAAATGGAAAAGGAAGTTGTCACGTTGGAACATGAACTCGGCGAACCCGAGTAAAAATGTGGAAGGGACCTTAGTGTCCCGACCGCCGCAGCAGCAGGGCCGGTCCCGCATTCGCAACCGCCCGTTTGTCGTTGCCACTTTTGCAATGACCGCCGACGGCAAAGTGACGACAAAGAATTTCGGTCCGGTAGACTTCACTTCGCGTGAAGACAAACTGCATTTGTTTCGCCAGCGCGCTCTGGCGGATGCGGTTCTGCTCGGCCATACAAGTCTGGAACGCGATAACGTCCGACTCGGAGTACCGGCGGAGCTTCAGGAACTGAGGGTCAAGCGCGGTCAATCTCGCTCTCCGCTTCGCGTGATTGTCTCGAACAAAGGCAGAATCGATGATCGACTGAAACTTTTTCAATCCGGCATTTCGCCAATCATTATTTTTTCAACTAAACGAATGCCTGCGAAAAATCAGGAGGCTTTGCGTAAAACGGCAACGCTGTACCTAACGAATGCCACAGAGGTCGATCTCGCTTCGATGTTGAAAACTTTGCGTGATCAATACAAGATCCGCACGCTTGCGTGTGAAGGCGGCCCAACTCTTTTTCGCTCCTTATTAGAACAGGGCTTAGTCGATCAGCTCAATCTTACGATTGCACCCTACATGTTCGGCGGAGGCAACGCGCCTACGCTGACAGGTCTGAGCAAGGAATTTCTTCCCGCCAGCGTGCATTGCTCGTTGATCGATATGCGCACAGTCGGCGACGAATGTTTCCTCACATATCGAATCAAGCACCAGCGACGGCATCGGAGCAGCACGCGATCACCGCGCAACGACTGATATTTTCGAGCTATTCGCCAAGGCAATAACGGCGTCCCGCTCGAGCAGTAAGGTCTTTCCAGCTTCGACAGCGATGACGCGTACTCCCGATTCAGCAGCGACGCGGATTGTTTCTACGCCGATTACTGGCACGTCGAAGCGCATGTCCTGATTTGGTTTGCTGACTTTGACCATGGCTGCGCCTTCACGCGCAAGCGTTCCACCGCGTTTGACAGCCTCGTTTGTTCCTTCCAAAGCTTCGACCGCCACGATCGTACCGTTTTTGATGATGATTGTTTGCCCGATATCGAGTCGGGCAATTTCTTTTGCGGCATTCCAGCCAAGCTCGACGTCGTGCTCCTGGCGAGTTGACAATTTCGGTCCGGCAATCAGCCCCGGCTGCGCCACCGAATCCTCGAGAAACGTTGTGGCCGGGAGAAGATCGACCTCGACTTTCGCGAGTTCGTCTGCGATTGCGGCAAAAATTGATTCGGCATTGCGCTCTTTCAGTTTACCCAGCAACATCAGCGCCTTCAAATCTGGCCGCAGATCGAAAAGATTTTTCGGCGCGATTTGGCCCGCCATGATCGCATGATGAATATCTTGGCTACGAAAAAATTTCAGAAGCCGGCCTAGTTGCCCGACGCGCATCCACTCGATTAGCTCGACGTGTTGCTCGAGTGTCGGATCCGTCTCATCCGCGAAAGCGGCAGCGACGATTTTTTTAACGCCCGCTCTACGCGCTCCATCGGCGAGCAATCGGGGGTAAACGCCGTTGCCGGCGATGATTCCCAGGGTCTCTGGCGACTCCATTGAAGCCTTGTAACAGAAAAAGCTCGCGATGGCGAGGGCGCCATCGCCAGCACGCGGGGCGCGTGCGCTCCCCAGAAATCTAGCCGTGACGACGGCGTTTGACGTGCAACTGGGCCAGCGCTTTTTGCAGCGAAGCTTGGATGGCTGCTACTTCTTCGGCGGAGTGATCTTCTTTCATGGCCGCTTTGGCACGCTCCACTGCAGCCTCGGCTGTAGCGATATCTATTTTCTCTGATTCGAGCGCCATGTCGGTTAGCACCGAAACGGCGTCCCCTTTGATTTCCACAAACCCTTCGCCAATGGCCATCGTAGTCTCGCGGCCACTCCTTACGACGCGCAATTCACCAGGCTTCAATGTGGTCAAAAGCGGGACGTGCTTTGGATAAACACCAAACTCGCCCTCCGAGCCGGGCAGTGTCACCATCTCAACGTCCTCGGAATAAATTTTTTCCTCGGGCGTTACGATCTCGAGCTTGAGCGTAGCCATGCTGATTCGTTAGGCGTTAAAGACTTGAAGTGTTGAAGCGAGGCTCGCCAAGCTGACTCTTTCCGCTTCATCGCTTGATCGTTTCATCGCTCATCCTTCCTTGATCGTATCGATGCCGCCCTTCATGTAGAAATTCTGCTCGGGCACACCGTCATGTTTGCCGTCGAGAATTTCCTTGAAGCCTCGGACTGTTTCGGCAACCGGCACGTATTGCCCTTTGAAGCCCGTGAAAACTTCCGCCACGTGAAATGGCTGACTTAGGAACCGCTGAATCTTACGCGCGCGGTTGACGGTAAGCTTGTCCTCCGGGCTTAGTTCATCCATTCCGAGAATTGCGATGATATCCTGCAAATCCTTATAACGCTGCAAAACACGCTGCACACCTCGCGCAACGTCATAATGCTCTTCGCCGACAATTTCCGGCGCCAGCGCTTTCGATGTGGACGCCAGCGGATCGACTGCTGGATAAATACCGAGCTCGGCGATGGAACGCTCAAGCACGATCGTCGAGTCTAGGTGCGCGAAAGTGTTCGCCGGCGCGGGATCCGTGAGATCGTCCGCTGGAACGTAGACTGCCTGGAAGGAAGTGATCGATCCTTTATTTGTCGATGTAATTCGTTCCTGCAAATCACCCATCTCAGCAGCCAGCGTCGGTTGATAACCAACCGCGCTTGGCGTTCGGCCTAACAAGGCTGACACCTCTGACCCCGCTTGTGAGAATCGGAAGATGTTGTCGATAAAAAGAAGCACGTCCTGGTTGCGTTCGTCGCGAAAATATTCGGTCATTGCGAGCGCAGAAAGAGCAACACGCAAACGCGCCCCAGGTGGTTCGTTCATCTGGCCGAAAACCATTCCTACTTTCGACTTCGACAGGTCTTTTTGATCGATCACGCCCGCCTCGCTCATTTCCTTGTAAAGGTCATTGCCTTCGCGACTTCGTTCCCCTACTCCGGCAAATATCGACACGCCGCCGTGTTTCATGGCGATGTTGTTGATCAACTCCTGAATGACAACAGTCTTGCCGACGCCGGCGCCGCCAAATGCGCCGACTTTGCCGCCTTTTGTAAATGGGCAAACAAGATCGATGACTTTGATACCAGTTTCCAGGATCTTTGCCGTTGTGTCTTGCTCTGTGAGCGACGGCGCCGGCCGATGGATCGGGTAACGCTTGGTGTAGTTCACCGCGCCTCGGTTATCAATCGCGTCGCCAGTAACGTTAAAAAGCCGCCCAAGCACGGCTTCGCCCACTGGTACGGTGATTGGACCGCCAGTGTCGGCTACGCTCATGCCACGCTTCAGTCCTTCGGTAGAAGACATCGCGATCGAGCGCACCCAGTTGTCGCCGAGGTGTTGCTGGACCTCGAGCGTTAGCTTGGTTGGCTGTCCGTGAACCTCGTATTCAATTTCCAGCGCGTTGTAAATTCTCGGGAGCCCTTTTCCGCCCGGAAATTCGACGTCCACCACGGGACCAATCACTTGAACTATGTTTCCTTTATTCATAAAACTTGTTTTACCCGGCGAGCGCCATTTGCGCCGTGGCAATTTCGAGTAACTCGGTTGTGATGCTGGCCTGACGCATCTTGTTGTATTCCAACGTGAGGTCCTTGATAAATTGATTCGCGTTGTCAGTGGCATTCTTCATCGCCACCATGCGAGCGCTGTGCTCGGACGCGCGTGCATCGAGAATCATCTGAAAGACCTGATAGGAGAGGTAATACGGAAGTATCGAATCGAGCACGACCTCGGCACTGGGTTCAAATATGTACCCGATCATCGGATCGACTCCTTTCGTGTCAGCTTGAGCACCTTCCCCCTTAGGCAAATCGAAGCTGCTGATCGGTAACAAAGTCTGCAAGACGGTGCGCTGATTAATTGTGTTGATGAAATGCGTGTACAGCACCGAGACCTTATCGACTTCGTGCCTCAGAAACTTTTCCATGCAGAATTTCGAGATTGGCTTCGCCTCAACGAAACTCGGCGAATCTTTCAATTCAAAATCTGCCAACAGTTCGCGCTTCGTTCGCGCGACAAATTGTCTGGCCTTCTTTCCCGTTACCACAAAATTTGTCTTGGCATGATCAAAATGCGCCGCTTCTCGAAACAGATTCGTGTTCAATGCTCCGCAGAGCCCCTTGTCCGTGCTGATGATTAACACCAACTCCTTCTGCAACGGACGGATGGCGAGGAGCGGGTGAAATCTTGGATCTGTGCGGTTTTGTAAGGAAACAAGAACTTTATTCATCAATCCGGCGTAAGGGCGTCCCGCGAGGGCATGCTGCTGCGCTTTACGCATCTTGGACGCAGCCACCATTTGCATGGCCTTGGTGATTTGTGCGGTGTTGCGGATCGATTTGATCCGGCGCCGTATGTCCTGCGTGTTCGCCATCTAAATGTCTGGTTAGATTACCGCCAAGCGGTCTTGAATTCGTCGAGCGTCGCTTTCATTTGCGCCTCGAGGTCCTTATCGATTTCTTTTTTCTCGCGAATCGTTTGGAGCAAACTGGCTTTGCGTGTTTGCAGGTAATCCTGAAGCTTCAGTTGGTATTCTTTGACGCGCTCGACAGGAACAGTGTCGAGGTACCCATTTTGCATCGCCCACATAACAGCCACTTGTTCCTCCACCGAAATTGGGTTGTACTGTTTTTGTTTAAAAAGCTCGACAATACGTTGGCCGCGATCCAGTCGCGCTCTTGTGGCCGCATCGAGGTCCGAACCAAATTGCGCAAACGCAGCGAGCTCACGAAACTGGGCCAAATCGAGCTTCACTTTGCCAGCGACCTGCTTGATCGCCTTGATCTGGGCCGCTGATCCCACGCGGCTGACCGAGAGTCCCACCGAGATTGCCGGCCGCACACCTTGATAAAACAAATCGGTCTCGAGATAAATTTGGCCATCTGTAATCGAGATCACATTCGTCGGGATGTAGGCGGACACGTCACCGGCTTGGGTTTCGATGATTGGCAGAGCGGTCAATGAGCCGCCGCCGAATTCGTCACTCATGCGCGCGGCGCGTTCGAGCAGACGCGAGTGCAGGTAAAACACGTCACCCGGATACGCTTCGCGCCCTGAAGGCCTTTTCAGCACCAGCGACACCTGACGATAAGCCACTGCGTGTTTTGATAAATCATCAAAGATGATTAGCGCATCCATCCCATTATCCATGAACCACTCGCCCATCGCAGCGCCCGCGAACGGGGCCAGATATTGATTAGTCGCAGTGTCTGACGCGGGCGCGGAGATGATGGTCGTGTAAGGCATGGCGCCCTCCTTCTCGAGAACACCAAGTACTCGCGCCACGTTGGAATTTTTCTGGCCGACTGCGACGTAAATGCAGTAGAGCGGCCGATAATTCTTATCGCCCGCATCCGCGGCGGCCTTATTCAACCGCGCCTGACTGATGATGCTGTCGATCGCAATCGTCGTTTTGCCCGTTGCGCGATCGCCAATGATCAGCTCGCGCTGACCGCGTCCGATTGGAATCATCGTATCAATTGGCATGATTCCGGTTTGAACCGGCTGATTCACGCTGCGGCGCTTGATCACGCCCGGTGCAATCTTTTCCAGCGGATAAAATGTGTCGCTTTTGATCGGACCTTTACCATCGAGAGGCTGACCGAGTACGTTTACTACGCGACCGAGCAGTGCCTTGCCTACGGGAACCGAAAGGAGTCGGCCAGTTGTTTTAGCTTCGTCGCCTTCCTTAATGAGCGTGTTGTCGCCTAACAAGATCGCGCCGACTTCCGTTTCTTCGAGGTTGAGTGCGAGACCGTACACGCCGTTCGGAAATTCGATCATTTCGTTGAGCATCACGTCGCTCAGACCCTCGACGCGCGCGACGCCGTCGCCGGTCTCACGCACAATGCCGACGTTGCTCTTCGTCGTGGATGTCTTTAGCTCGTCAATTTTCGATTCGATCTCTTCGAGTATGGTGCTCATGGTTTTGAATTTTATAGTTCGTGTTGAAGACGTTCGAGGCGGTTGCGGACGCTGCCGTCCCAGACGTCATTTCCGACGCGGATCCGCATTCCGCCAAGAAGTTCCGGGGCAACGTGAAATTCGGTCGAGAGGTCGTTGCCGTATTTGCTCTTGAGATTGCCCTCAATTTCGGAGCGTACTGCGGGGTCCACTTCGCTTGCGGTCTCGATTGTGGCGTGGCGCTTCTCCAATTCGAGCCGGAGCAAACGTTTATAGTTTTTTAGCGCATCGATGTAATTGCGTGGCTTGTGCGATACAAGCGAATCGACCAGCGAGGAAATCCTGCCAGGGTCAAGCTGACCATCAGTGAAACTTGCCTGAAGCATCTTGCGCGAGAGTTGACGAATTTCCTTGTTCAGCTTCATCAGGCCACTTCTCTAGCTGCTTCTTCCTGCAAACGACGTTGATCATCCTGGGTCAACACTTTCCCAGTGACCTTAGCCGTGGTGTCGACTACGAGCCGGCCAAGCTCGCGCTTCAAAGACTCCATTGTGCGATCGTGCTCGATCGCTGCCGCTTCACGCGCTTTGGCGATGATCTGCTCGGCCGCTGTAATAGCCTCCTGCTGCTTGCGCTCGGAAAGATGCGCGGCGCTTTCTCGCGTTTCATCGATCATTTTCTGCGCGTCCGCATTGGCCTTCGCAACAATTTCCTGGTAACGCTTCTCCGCTTCAGCGAGCTCCTTTTTGATTTTCTCCGCATTAAGCTGGCCTTCCTCGATCTTGCGGCGACGCTCCTCGAGCACGGCAAGGATTGGTTTGTAAGCGAACCGTTGCAAAAGGAATGCAACAATGCAGAAGCTAATCACCTGCGACAGAAACAACTTCCAATTCCAGCCGAAAGTTTCAGCCGTTTCGCGCAAAATGTCGGTGATGCCTCCGCTGCTGGCGGCAATAATCATGTTCATAAACTGAGTCTCGGGCGCAACATTCTATTGCTTTCCCGCTGAAAATTAGTGAACGAGATAAAGAGCGTAGAAAACGATCGCCTCGGTCAACGCGATGGCGAGAATTCCGTGCACGAGCACTTGCGTGAACGCACCTGGATTGCGACCGACCGCGCTGGTCATTCCCAGGCCGGTCAAGCCGATTCCGATTCCGACGCCCATCGCGGCGAGCCCGACGTGAATGCTTCCGCTCAGTTCTGCTAGTATTGGTAGTATCATATTTAGTTTAGCTTTGTTTTGCGATCTCGTCTTGAGATCGTCGAAAAATCAGTGTGCGTGCTCCGGCCCCTCCTGGTGTTCTGCAATCAACATTGTGAAAACCGCAGTCAGCAACATGAAAACAAGCGCCTGCACAAATCCCACGAGCACTTCGAGGAAATAGAAAGGAATCGGCAGGATTGGCGACAGCCACGGGACCATCGTAGACATCGCCTCAAGAATGCTTTCCCCGGCATAAATATTTCCGAACAATCGAAAACTTAGCGCAATCGGTCGAAACAGAATCGAAATTACCTCGAGCCACCCAACGGCGAAAAAGATGACGACCATTAGGATCTTTACGACACCGGTCGTCTCTCCTTTTGGGCCAAACAAATGTTTCAAGAATCCTCCGACACCGTTGGCTTGAATCGCCCAAACAAACCACATCACGAAGAATATGGCCGACATCGCGGTCGTCATGTTTAGGTCCGCATTGCCACCTCGCAGCAACGGCCGATCGACATGGAAATTTCCCGAACCGTCGTAGTGACCCCAGCCGATGGTTCCGATTCCCGGAATCAGTCCGAACCAGTTCACGAACAAAATAAAAATGAAAACCGTGGCAAAAAACCAAAACCCCTTTTTCACCAGGTCACGGCCGATGATGTTTTCCAGGAAATTGTGCAAACCCTCAACCAGCCATTCCCAAAAATTTTGAATCCCGCTCGGGATGGCCTTGACCCGCCGTGTTGCGATTTGCGAAAAAACGATGATGGCGGCGGCGACGATCCAGGTCACCAGCATTGAGTTTGTAATTCCGAAGCCGCCTAACTGAACAAGCATCTGCGGTTTTAACGAGACGCCCTCGTGCTCGGTCGCACGCGCTTCGGCTGCAAAGCTCGACGTGGCAAGCATCGCGCTGGAGGCCAATGCCAGGATTGATATCAGTAAACAACGATTGCGCATTTTATAAGCTACAGTTGTAACCAGCATCGGTGATACCGGCCTGCCGGGATCATTCGCCTTCGTCCACACCCGCAAACTACGGCGAGAAAGCCGCCCCGGCTACAACTTGAACGCGCATACCAAAGCGCGTTTTACCCTGATGACAACCAAATTCTAAGGGCGCGCTTATTTCGCCGGCAAACGCTCGGCAAACTGCGGAGCAATGCGCGCGATTGGTCTCGCGTCCACCTCTGCAGCGGTCCCATTCATAGTGATCGCTTCCTCGTAAAACGATTCCAAGCGATCGATCTGCGTTTCCTGGCCGAACCGTTCCTTTACCGTTGCGTGCGCGCGCGCTCCCATTTCCTGCAACAGCACGGGAGAACCGACGATCAATTGCATCGCGTTTGCTAAAGCGACGTGATCCTCCTCCGCGACCAAAAATCCGGTGCGCCCGTGATCGACTGCTTCGGGTATTCCACCATGGCGCGTGGCAACGACCGGCAAACCTGTTGCCATCGCTTCCAGCGCTGAGTTCGGCACACCTTCCTGGTCTTGATTGGGGGAAATTTCGCTCGGATGCAAAAACAGATGCGCACTGGCGTAAAGTTCGTGCAGCTTTCGTTGCGAAAGAAAGCCGACAAAATGCACGTCCCTGGCAATGCCGAGGCC
This sequence comes from Candidatus Udaeobacter sp., assembly GCA_036488345.1. Taxonomy (GTDB): domain Bacteria; phylum Verrucomicrobiota; class Verrucomicrobiia; order Chthoniobacterales; family UBA10450; genus Udaeobacter. The sequence goes on along the minus strand of DASXHS010000136.1, from coordinate 15,675 downwards.
GCCGGCAAGCATCTCCAGCTCCAGTTGCAACGGGCCTTTGCCGGCAATTACAAATTCCGCGTCAGGGTAGTCCTTCTTGAAAATTGCAAAAGCGCGCAAGCTGGTTGCCACGCCTTTCTTCGGGATTAGCCGGCACGCCTGCACGACTTTCCATTTACCGTCTCGCGGCGGCTCTCTGCGGACGAAGGGGAATTCATTCAATGGGATTCCGGTGCGATTGATGCGCAGTTTTTCCGGTGGGCACCCCAACTGGGTCAGTCGATCGGCGAGCGATTGAGAGCGGGCAAAGACGAGCGGAACCGCGTTGAAAAGACGCCGCAGTTTGCCAGGATAATCCTTGATCTCTGGTTTATGCGCGACGTCTGCGCCATGGAAAGATACAACACACGGCTTGTGCCATTGCTCGATAAAGGGAAGCAGGTGCACGCCCGTATGGCCGAAATAAATATGCATCAGATCAGCTCCGTGGCGCCTCAACAATGAATCCAGCGTTTGATACTCGCCGCGATAGACAATCGGCGGCCGCCGCTCGACGAATTTCAACCAACCGTGAACAAACAGGTTAGTGCGCCTCTTCGGAATCACTTCGATGTCATCAAATGGAAATTTCTCAGCATTCTGGACTTCTTTCGTGACGACAAATGTGTGCACGCCGCGCAGGGCCTTTACCTGCCGGTAGATGTGCAACATCTCCGACTTCAGAAAACTGGAACAATAACTCGCTACAACCCGCCTGCCCATAACACCGCGCCCAGTTTCGCTAGGGATACTCGCCTTGTCCACATCAAATCGCCGCCGAAACACTCTCTTCGGGATCCGCTGTTCGCGCAGCCAACGCCTGTTTCAAGTCATCGATTCCTTCTCCTTTGGCTGCTGAAGTCGGAAGTATCTGGAGCTTTGGGAATCTCTCCCGCAGCGCTTTTAGATTCTCCTTCGCACCGGGCAAATCCATTTTGTTCGCAACCACGAACCACGCGCGCGACGACAAGGTCGGATCGTAGAGATCGATTTCCCGCCGAAGATTCTGCAGGTCTTCGACCGGATTGCGGCCCTCGCTTCCGGCCGTATCCACGACAAAAACCAATACGCGGCAGCGCGTAATGTGACGCAGAAATTCGTGACCCAACCCAAGTCCGCGGTGCGCACCTTCGATCAAACCGGGAATATCCGCGACCGTGGCACGTCGATAACCTGGAAATTCAATGACGCCGACGATCGGGTGAAGCGTCGTAAATGGATAGGCTGCAACCTTCGGCCGCGCCGCCGAGATTTTTCTTAACAGGGTTGATTTACCAGCATTCGGGTACCCAACCAATCCCGCATCGGCGATCGTTCGAAGCTCAAGCAGGAAATGACCCTGTTCGCCTTCCTCACCCTCGGTGTATTGGCGGGGGGCACGGTTACGCGAGCTTTTGAAATGCACGTTCCCCTTTCCTCCCCCTCCGCCGCGGCACAGCACGAATTCTTCGCCATCATGTGTCAGGTCGACCACCGGCTCCGCACCTGTCATTCCGAGCGAAGTCGAGGAATCCCGCGACGCTACCGCTGAGGTTGTTTCACGAGATCCTTCGACTTCGCTCAGGATGACCGGCATAGCTTGCTCCGCCGGCCAAACAACGGTCCCTACCGGAACCTTCACGATTTTGTCCGCGCCCGCGCGCCCGCTCATTTTTTTGCCCATCCCATGCCCGCCGTTTTTTGCCTTGATCAGGGGCTCGTAGAAAAGATTGACTAAATTATCGACGTGCCGATCCGCCTGCAGGATCACGTTACCACCACGTCCTCCATCGCCGCCGTCCGGGCCGCCTTTTGGCACAAATTTTTCTCGGCGAAAACTTACCGACCCGCGCCCGCCGTTTCCCGCCTGCACAAAAACTTTTACCCGATCGACAAACATGACAGGTTCAAGTTGCCATCAGCGCGAGCACGTGTCATCCCGGTGAAGTCAAGGGATCCAGTTGAATACTTCATGCAGGTGTTCGCGATCTTCCGACTCCGCTTCGCGTCGTTCAGTATGATAACAACGACGTGTAAAGCGCCTTTGTCTTCTCTGCGATTGCAGCCCAACTAAAATTCTCCTCGACTCGTTTGCGCCCGGCCTTGCCAAAACGTTCGCGTAGTTGTCGATCTTTCATCAACTCATTCACGCGCTGCGCGAGATCGCGTGCGAATTTTTCGGGATCTATCGCTTCGAACGGGCTTTCCTTCATTTGGTCAAGCGGGACGAGGAAACCGGTTTCGCCGTCAATAACGACTTCCTTGATTCCGCCAACAGCGCTGGCCACCACCGCGGTTTCGCAGGCCATTGCTTCCAGATTAATGATGCCAAATGGTTCATAGATCGAAGGACAAATAAATACCGCAGCGTGCGAGTAAAGCTCACACGCAGACTGTTGATCGACCATTTCGTTGATCCAGATGATTCCCGGCCGCTGCGCTTCTGCGCGTTCGACAGCGATCCGCATTTCCTCGCCCAGTTGCGGCGTGTCTGGCGCGGCTGCACACAACACGATCTGGAAATCGCGATCCATGAATTGAATTGCGCGCACCAGATGCTGGAACCCTTTTTGGCGCGTGATCCGTCCTACAAAAAGCAGATACGGCTTGTCCGGATCGATATCGTAACGCTTGAGGGCTCCAATGGAATCGATCTTACGATATTCGTTCAAATCGATTCCGTTGTGGATCACGTGCACTCGCGCCGGATCCACATTGAAGAGACGTTCGATGTCATCTTTTGTCTCCCGGGAAACTGCGATTATCGCATCCGCCATTTCGAGCGCGGTTTTCTCGACCCACAGCGAGAACTCATAGCCTCCTGCGAGCTGTTCACGTTTCCAAGGCCGAAGCGGCTCCAGGGAATGAACAGTAATCACGAGCGGTAAACCGTAATTCTTTTTGGCCAGAATCCCGCCAAAGTGGCTATACCATGTATGACAGTGCACGAGATCGGAGCCGATGTTTGTGGTGTTGAAATCCGTGCAACGCCGCACCGCGCCGAAAGCAGAACGCAGCGGCTTTGGGCATGTGAAATTATTCGTGTCGAGTTCGAAGCCGATGACCTTGAGAGTACGTTCCTCGAGATGCTGGTCGCCAAAGCAACGCACTTCGACGGGCATCGTTTTTGCCAACTCCCGCGACAAATAACCAACGTGCACGCCCGCGCCGCCATAGATATTCGGCGGATACTCGTTAGTCAAAAACAGGACCTTCACCGCGTTTTACCTCGTTTGAGCCGCGTTTGTGTCAAGAGGCGAATCAGCGGAGCCGACCGTTGCCATCAATGCCTGTACACTTATCGGGCACGCACGAGCAGCACCGGGATCTCGACCGCATGACGTACCTTGTCCGCAGTTGCTCCGTACAGAACGTCACTAATGAAGCGGTGCCCATGTGTAGTCATGGCGATCAAATCGACATCTTTGTCACGGGCGAGCTTGATGATTTCATCAGACGGCTCACCTAACGCCAGCATCGCGTCGCAAGAAAAACCTTCGTTAGTTAGTTCGCGTTGCCTTTTTTCCAAATACATCCTGTCGTCTTTCATTTCCTGGCTCTCGGCGAGCTGGAGTTGATTGAAATTGCGGGCCACCCATCCATCAGCCACGTGAATAAGCAGCAGCTTTGCGCCAGTCATCCGTGCCAGCGGCTTGATATGGGTAAGAATCGTCGAGTCGGCTGGACTGTTCTCAAGTGGAATTAGTATGTGGCTGTACATGACACTACGAATCCGAACGCGGAATGGTTGCAGCAGGTAAATCGTTAATCCCGCTAGTCATTAAGATTTGGAATTCATCTACTCGGGAATCGGAAGTCCGACAAAACCATAAAACCCCTTCAATATCGACTCCGGCAAAAACGTGTCCAAGAGCAGCTTCATATTGAGCACGATAATGACGCTGGTAGTCATCCAGCCCAGGATTTTTATCCAAAGCGGGTTCACGAACTCACCCATTTTGGCCGCTTCACCGGTAAATCGCATTAGCGGCCACACCGCGAATCCAAGTTGCATGCTCAAACAAACCTGGCTGGCAATTAGCAATTCGGTCGTTTTGCCTTCTCCGAAAACACCGATCACCACAATCGCTGGTACGATCGCTATGAGCCGCGTGATTAGCCGACGCAACCAAGGCGTAATTCGGATGTTGAGAAAACCTTCCATCACTATCTGGCCGGCAAGCGTGCCTGTAAGAGTCGAATTTTGCCCGGAGGCGAGCAACGCGACCGCAAACAGTATGCTGGCGAGGCCAACACCAAGCAATGGACTGAGCAGTTTGTATGCGTGCTGAATTTCGCCTACATCCTGATGCCCGGACCAATGGAAGGCGGCCGCCGCAAGAATGAGGATCGCAGCATTAATGAACAACGCGAACATGAGCGCCGCGCTCGAATCGATGGTTGCAAACGTGATCGCTTCGCGCCTGCCTTCGGTCGTTTGTTCGAATTTCCGCGTCTGCACAATGGACGAGTGCAAATACAGGTTGTGCGGCATTACGGTCGCCCCAAGGATACCGATGCTAACGTAAAGCATTCCCTGGTTTGTGATGACATGCGGCCCAGGGATAAACCCAAGCGCAACGCCTGCAATACTTGGCTTGGAAAAAATTAGCTCCAGCGCGAAACACGAGCCGACAGTCGCGATCAACGTGATGACAAGCGCTTCAACGTAACGAAAGCCTTTGTTTTGGAGATAAAGAACCGCGAGCACATCTAACGCGGTGATAAAGCAACCCCACACTAACGGAATGCCAAACAGCAACTGCAGCGCGATTGCCGAGCCAACCACTTCGGCCAGGTCGCACGCAGCGATCGCAGTCTCGCACAGAATCCAGAGAAACCAGACGACCGGCCGTGGGTAATGGTCGCGGCACGCCTGCGCGAGGTCGCGGCCTGTGGCGACGCCGAGTTTGATACACAAATGCTGAAGCAGGATCGCCATTAGGTTGGAAATCATGATGACGCAGAGAAGCGAGTATCCGAACCGTGCGCCTCCGGCCAGATCGGTCGCCCAGTTGCCTGGGTCCATATAGCCGACGGCGACCAGGAATCCCGGTCCGGAAAACGCCATGAGCTTCCTCCAAAAGGACGCGGTCTGTGGCACAAGGATGGTGCGATGGACCTCTGGCAAAGAAACCTGACCGTCGGTCCGTCGCCAGGCACGAGGCTTTTCCGTAGCTATTTCCGGCTGCGCCATAAATGTTGCTAAACGATTCTTAGGTAAAGCTAAGTTACTTATTGTCGTGTATTATTCTGTCAAGAGGCAATCTTTGACTGTTGACTGGTTTTGGTGATGCTTTTATGTTCGCCGGCATGCGAAATAAAAAGGCGTCTCAAACGCCGGGTGGCACTTCCACGGCCGCGGAGGACTACTTGGAGCGCATCCTTGAACTTATCAATTCCAAAGGATACGCCAGGGTGATCGATATCGCGGCTGCCTTAAAAATTTCGCAGGCCAGCGTCACCAACATGGTTCAACGTCTCGATGCCGATGGCCTTCTCAAATATGAGAAGTACCGCGGCCTTATTTTAACAGCCGCAGGTAAAAAACTGGCCCGCAGAATCGCCCAACGACACAAGCTACTCACTGAGTTTCTCAGACTGCTCGGTGTAGATGACCGAGTGATCCATAATGATGTCGAGGGCATGGAGCACCACATCAGTCCCTCCACGTTACGTGCAATTGCGGCGGTTACCCGGCAATTGCAGCGAAGGCCCGCCCTACGCGCCCAATTGCAAGCCGGCGCGCTTTAGCAACTGTGCGCAACACCCTTCACTACGGATTCCTGGAGCTCGTGGTTGTGGCGGCGGGTTCGCTCACCTTCTTGAAATGTAGCTGCTTCACGCGGCGATTATCGGCTTCGGAGACGGTAACCGAATAGCCATCGATCCTAACTTGCTCGCCGGTCTTCGGGAGGTGCCCAAGTAAATGAGTCACATAACCGCCGATTGTACTTACGTCTGGGCTTTCCAAATCAAGCTCCGCGAGGTCGTTTAGTTCGTACAAGCCCAGCGCTCCGTCCACGCTAAATTCGTTTGCGTTGATTTTGCGGAACTCTTCCTTTTCGAAATCGAACTCATCCTGAATATCGCCAACGAGTTCCTCTAATACATCTTCCAGTGTCACGAGGCCCACAGTCCCCCCAAATTCATCCACTACGATCGCCACGTGCGCGTGCTTGCTAAGGAATAACCTAAGCAGATTTTCAAGCGGCATCATTTCCGGGATCGGAAGCAATTCCCGTTTGATCTTCATCAAATCGGGATGCGGATCGCGCATCATCGGAAGCAGTTCCTTGATGTGAATGAGGCCGATCGTGTTATCCAGATTTTCACGACACAGCGGGAAGCGCGTGTGCTGGGATTCGATGGCCCTTGTTATGTTCGTATCGAAATCGTCCTCAACGGCCAAGTAGACAATGTCGCCGCGCGGCGTCATGATATCACGTACCACTCGGTCGCGTAGATCGAGTACATTGAAAACGAGTTCGCGGCCTAGCGGCGTGACATCAGCGGATTTTTCGCTTTGTTCGAGAATCAATCGCAATTCCTCCTCGCTGTGAGCAAGCTCGCTCCCGCGAACAGGTTGCAGCCGCAGCACTCTGCGCAAAAGGAAATTGGATGATTTGTTCAGGAGCCAGATAGCAGGCTTAAACACAACATAAAAGCCTCCGAGCAGTCGCATCAGACGAAGTGCGACAGGCAATGGCTCCGAAATGGCGATGTATTTGGGGGCGAGCTCTCCGAAAACGATGTGCAAAAATGTGATGCCGGCGAAAGCAAGAGTAACTGCAATCGATGTTGTTACCGTGTGTGAATAGATGTGGAAAACAGTAAGAGCCGGCTGGATGATCGACGCCAGCGCTTGCTCCCCAATCCAGCCCAGCGCCAGGCTCGCCAGCGTGATACCAAGTTGCGTCGCCGAAAGGTAGGCATCCAAGTGCCCGCGGACGTGCTTAACAAAGCGAGCGCGCACATTGCCTTCTTCAAGTAGGGCGTCGAGCTGAGTCGTGCGCACCTTCACTACGGAGAATTCGCACGCAACAAAAAAAGCGTTCAGCGCCACGAGGACGGCAATCGCTGCCAGCTTTCCGACAATCAACATCGGCGAATCCCAATGAGGCGGAACGTTTTCGGCGAGCCAGGCTCCTGCCGATAAATATAGTACGGGTATGTTCATTGTCGGACGCGCGTCATGGCATCCGGAAACCAAGTCGCTGGTAGTTTTACCAACTGGATTTGGTTACGCCAGGGATCAACCCCTGCGAAGCCAGTTCGCGAAAGGTCAGACGTGACATCTTGAACCGGCGAATGAAAGCACGGCGGCGGCCGCTGACTTCGCAGCGGTTCACCACTCGCGTGGGACTCGCGTCACGCGGCAGTTGCATCAGCCCAGCGTAGTCCTTTTTCGCCTTTAGCTCGGTGCGCAAGGCAGCGTACTTTTTCACTGTTGCGCGTTTACGTTTATTACGGTTGATCCAGGCTTTTGTAGCCATAAAGAGCGCTGATTATAACGCCACGCTGCCGATTTGCAACCGCAAGCCAAACAATGCTAGCCGAGAGCGCCTGCGCGACGCCGCTGTTTGACCAGCGTACTGGTGGACCGACGATTGCCGTCTCGGGTGGATGAGCGCTTCTGTTTTACTGCTTGCGTCCGGTTTAAGCTGTCTTGTAACACCTTCACCAGATCAACAACATTGGTCGGCGTAGGAGCAGCCGGCGCTTTTGCCGTGATCTCCTTGTGCTGTGCCTTTTGTTCGATGATCTCCATCAACGCGGTGCGGTATTCATCCCGATATCTCTCCGGCTCCCAAACAACGCTCATGCTTTCGATGAGCGCCTGCGCCATTTTTAGTTCCTTCTCCGTCACTGCGGCGTTCGAACCGTTTTGCAGGATATCGGCGCTCAGGATTTCGCTGGCAAAATGCATTAACTCCAAAATCAGGAACAAGCCATCGGGTTTTACAGCAGCCAGATGCTCGCGATTGCTAATCACCACCTTGGCGACACCAATCTTCCCCGTTCCACTGAGTGCCTTGTGCAAGACCGCGTAAGCTTTTTCTCCGCCTTTTTGCGGCTCAAGAAAATACGGCTTGTAGAAAAATTTCGGATCGACCTGCTCCAAATCAACAAAATCGGTGATGTCGATCGAATGTGTGGACTCGATCCGAACCTTCTCGAAGTCTTCATCCTTCATTACAACGTAATGACCACGCTCGTACTCGAATCCCTTTACGATCTGCTCGGCTGGAACTTCCTTCGAGTCCGCTTCCGCCACCTTTTTGTATTTGATCGGACTGAGATCGCTGGAACGAAGCTGTCTGAAACTAAGCTTCTCCTCCCGCGTAGCGGAATAAACCGCCACTGGAATGTAAACCAGACCGAAGCTGATGCTGCCTTTCCAAATAGGGCGCATAGGGGCAATGCTTTCCCATGGCGCTGCGCCTGTCAACCTTAACCGGTCCTCCGCCGCAGCTCGTCAACCTCGCTGAAATTCCTTGCAACTCCGAGAAACGGTCTGATGTTTGTGGTTGAAATGAACCTTCTCGCCAGCTTCATGAACTTGGCCGGGCCGGACTTGATCGTCATTCTGCTGATCGTCCTCGTTCTATTTGGGGCAAAGAAATTGCCCGAGCTCGCCCGCGGAATGGGTCAGGCGGTCAAGGAGTTTCAAAAAGCCAAAGACGAGTTCAACGATGAACTGCACAAGGCTGGAAAGTCTGAAACGCAAATTGCCAAGCCTGACGTGAAACCGCCTGAGTCGACCGTCGCGCGGATTGACAGCCAAAGCGCTTCGAACGTCACCACACCGCAACCGAGTGCCGCAGTCACTCCCGGCGATAAAGCCGGCCAAGTCTAGCTTTTCAACAGCGACGCGAGGACTCCCAAAGCCTACCGGGAAACGAAGGCAGCGTTTCGCGCCAATTTCGCACGAGAGTGCTTTGAAGTGCGATGCTTTCCTCGCATCGCTTTGGCCGAAGTGAAAAAGTTCTAACGTTCTGCACGTTTGACCGAACACGCAATTTACGGCAAAATCCCCGCTCGTTTATGTCTGAACCGGATTTGCGTACCCAAATCAAGGAGATGCTGGTCAAAAACCTGATGCTGCAGGTTACTCCCGAGCAAATCGGCAATGAGCTGCCGCTTTTTGGTCCGGATGGACTGGGTCTCGATTCCATCGACGCGTTGGAGCTGGTTGTGAGTATGGAGAAGACGTTCGGCGTCGGCGTTCCAAATTCCGATGTCGCGGGAAAAGCCCTTCGAACTGTAAACACAATTCACGATTACATTCTCGAAAAGCGCGCCGCAGCTGCATAGATGTCCTAACCGCGCATCGTCGTGGCGCTTCGACGTGAACATTCTCTACGTAGAGAGCAGCCGCAGCTGGGGCGGACAGGAATATCGCACCTGTCTGGAAATTAACTGGCTCAACGCACATGGGCATCAGGCATGGTTAATCTGCAATCCAGACAGTCAGGTCTACTCGAAGGCGGCGGAACTCGGTACGCGCCTGGTCACAATCGCTCTCCGCAGCCGACTTGACCCGCTCTGCTCATTGCGTCTTTGGAGATTTTGCCGCAAGAACAAAATCGACCTGCTCAAAACGTACAGCTCAAAGGATCACTGGATTTGCCTGCCACTTTTCCTTTTTGGAATTCCATTGAGCCGCGCGCGCTGCATCACGGATGCAATCGGCAGCCGAAGTCGCGCATTTGTTTTCAAGCACGGCTGTTCGCAAATCGTTGCCGACGCGTCAGTGATCAAACGCCAGTTAGTGGAACAACACGGAGTTGATCCCGCAAAAATCGAAGTCATCGGTTCCGCCGTCGATTTGGAAAAGTTCAAGCCTCCGCGCGATCGGACAAAATTTCGCCGTGAAATCGGCATCAATGATAACACGCCGCTGATCGGCAACGTGGGGATGATTCGTCCGGATAAAGGTCAACTCGAGCTGGTTAAAGCGGCGCCGCTGGTGTTGGAGAAACATCCCGATGCGCGTTTCGTCATTGTCGGCCAGGGCACCGGGATTTTGAAGCGCGGCATCAATGTACGGAACGCAATCGATCGCGCCGGACTTGCCGACAAAATCATCATGGCTGGCTATCGTTGGGACACGCCGGACGTTTACGCTGCATGCGACATGATAGTCATTGCGTCGCTGCGCACCGAAGCCTCTCCAATTGTTTTGCGTGAGGCTTTTGCCAGCGGACGACCGGTGATCGCTACCAAAGTGGGCGATATTCCAGAAATCGTTCGCCATCGCGAGAACGGTCTACTCATTGAGCCCGGCAGCAGTCAGGCATTGGCCTCGGCGATCCTGGAATTCATTTCCGATCCGGAACTGGCGGCGCATTGCGCAGCGAACGGCCTCCGTTACGCGACCGAAAATTTTTCGTTCGACAAAATGATGGACGCTAAGCTGCGCGCCGATCTTGCTGTATTGCGGAAGAAACAAGTCCACGAATCTCGCGTGCAATCTTGAGCGCGGTCGTAATCATTTCCTCGATCAGAGCCGAAGATTTTTGCGTACCCCAATCCCGAACGACTTTTCTGACTCGCGCATCGAACGGTGGACCGACACCCCAGCGCTTCGTACTTGGTGTCCCTTGCACCGGATCAATTGCTTCTTCTGGGGATACTTTCACGTGACGGAAATGTTGGGTTAAACGGAAATCAAATCCTCAAGAATCTCGGGCATATGGCGAATCGGCAGCGAATAATGTCCTTCGTTTTGAATGAATCGCGGGTTGCAATTCGGAAAACGGTTTGCGATTTCTTCTGCCAGCCGAACTGCGAAAGCGCGATCTTCTATTCCATGCCAGAGTCGCACAGGCACGCGTACATCTTCGAGCGCGAATCCCCACGGCTCCGCGTAAATGCGCGCGTCAGCCAATACGCCTTCCGCTGAGCCGCGCCACGCGCGCCGTTGGCTTTCGAAAATCGCTTCAAACGCTGCGTCGTCGCGCAAGCTGATCGCGTCGCAGGGGCGCAATAGCAACATCTTCAGTAACAGCGGACGGAGTCGGATCGGCGCGCGGAACGACAAAAACGGTCGGGCTAGGAAAAACAATTGTCGCAACAGTTGCGGCCTGTTGCGATAAAATCCCAGCATGTGGCGATAGAGCGGCAGTAATCCGTTAAAGTCCTTCAGCTCGGCAAATGGAATCACTCCGCCGACGATGGCTATCGCGCGCACTCGTTCGGGCATCGAGATCGCCGTCGCGTAGCCGTAGGGCGCACCACCAGAAATTGCGAGGATTCGGAATTCGTCGATCTCAAGTTTGTTAACGAGTTGTTCAACAAGCGACGGCCAGTCGCTCAACTTTCGATCGAGTTGCAAGCTCGAGCCGCTGATGCCCGGCCGATCCGGTGAAATAATGCGAACACCGAGAGCGCGCGCTGGTTCATCTGCGAGTTGCGCCATGGTCCGTGAACTCGGCCAGCCATGGCAGAAAATCACGGGCACTCCACTTGGATCGCCGTATTCCTGGAAAGCAACGATGCCGCCCTTATCGAGTTGAACGATCTGTTCCCTACTCATCTACATCCCCTCTCACATGAATCTCAGATCAATTTTACATCCGTCTCCTCCGAGTGAAAATGGAGCAGAGATGTTTCGCTTCGCTCAACATGACAACGCCATCATCATGAAATGATTTCTCAATGCTATCCGGCTCTCTTTTGCGCACTTGTATTGCAAGGCATGAATGTGTAGAGCAAATTGTAGTTCGAAAAACGATTCTCCTGTTGGCAGCTTTGGTTATGGAAAATTATTCGCAACCTCCCCCGGGGAAAATTTCAGAGCATGGTCACGGAATCGGCGCACCGTCACCGGAGGAAGTGGAACGACGCGCCAGAGAAATCGCCATGATCGATGAGCGCAACCCTGACGAGTTTACCGAGGCGGATTGGGCACAGGCGCGCCACGAACTAAGGGGCGAGGAAAACAACGTGCCTCCCGAGGAAACTCCTGATAACGCCGAAATGACCGAAGAATGGAGCGTCATCGCCAGTTCCAAGGGGCATCATATCCCGCGTCCCGGTACTCAGGAAGAGGAAACTGTTGGGGAGCATCTCGTGATTGAAGGCATAGAGGAAGCAACTCACGATCAAATGCTCGAAGCGCGCCGGGAAGAACGCGATCAAGAGGGAGAAAATCCTTGAGCCCGCCCTCTGTTGAAACCGCCTCCATCACGGCGGCGGATCCATCTCTGTTTTCTGCCGAGCAATCTCGGATGGACCTCTTGCGCGATCGCTTTCACCAAATCCGAAAGTTCACCGACTCGCTGCGTGCTGGTCTCGAACCCGAAGACTGCGTCGTGCAATCCATGCCCGACGTCAGCCCGACCAAATGGCATCTCGCGCATACCACGTGGTTTTTCGAAACTTTTATCCTGAGAAAATTCGTGCCGGGATATTGCGCAGAAATTCCAGAGTACGCTTACCTCTTCAATTCCTATTATAACGCTGCCGGCGACATGCACCGGCGGGATCTGCGGGGGTTGATCTCCCGCCCGACTGTTAGCCAGGCGCAACGTTATCGCGCATCGATCGATTCACACATCGACGATCTGCTCTCAAATCCCGACGAAGCTCTGCTCGATGAAGTCGAGCCGATTCTCGTCCTCGGTATCCATCACGAACAGCAACATCAGGAATTGCTCATTACAGACATCAAGCACGTCCTGGCGCAAAACCCGCTCTATCCGGTGTTTCGGGCTGCTAAGGCGCAATCGCCGAGCGGGCCGAAAATTTCGACCGATGGGTCACCGGTCCGTCCCGACCAGTGTGTCGAATTCGACCAACAAATCGCTGAAATCGGGCACAACGGCGACGGATTTTCCTACGACAACGAAGGGCCGCGGCATCAGGCACTCGTTCCCGCGTTTTCCTTGGCAACGCGGCCGGTTACCAATGGCGAATACATCGCGTTTATCGAAGACAACGGCTACAGCCGGCCGGAATTCTGGTTGTCGCTCGGTTGGATGACTGTGAACGAACAACGCTGGAACGCGCCGCTTTACTGGACAAAACGCGACGGTGCCTGGTGGAATTTCACACTGTCCGGTCTGCGCCGGGTCAATGAATCCGAGCCGGTCACGCACGTTAGCTATTTCGAAGCCGACGCATATGCCAACTGGGCGGGGGCACGGCTCCCGACTGAGTTCGAATGGGAGCGCGCTGCGTTGAGCTGTCCAATCGAAGGCAATTTCGTCGAGGCCGAACTCTTCCACCCGGCTGTAGTTTCCGCTGCATCAGCGGACAAGTCGAAAAAAGGTCAGCCTCTTCAGCAAATGTTCGGCGATGTTTGGGAATGGACGCGCAGCGCTTACTCCCCCTATCCGGGCTACCGCGCTGCTCCAGGCGCGCTTGGCGAGTACAACGGAAAATTCATGTGCAACCAATATGTCCTGCGCGGTGGTTCCTGCGCGACATCCCGCACTCATATCCGCCGCACCTATCGCAATTTCTTCCAACCGGAAAAACGCTGGCAGTTCACCGGAATCAGACTCGCACGCGATCTAGCATGAATTGGTAGAACGCGACCGCCGGGCGCGCCGCTTCTTTTCAATCCTACAATGACCGGAGATTCAATTACCGCGCCGCCGCAATTTTCCGCGGCAGAATCCGCGGATTTTTTGGCGGATGTTATTGCCGGGCTGTCGTCGAATCCGCGCACGATCCCAAGCAAATATTTCTATGACGACCGGGGCGCGGCGTTGTTTCAGAAGATCTGTGAGCTGCCTGAATATTATGTCACCCGCACCGAGATCGATATTCTGGATCGAAGCCGCGCTGACATTGCATCGCAACTTGGAGCCAACATCGAACTAATCGGACTGGGCACCGGCGCCGGCACGAAAACGCGGATTCTGATTGGGGCGCTCGAGAATCCTGCAGTTTATATCCCCGTGGATATCTCTGAAAATCAACTGCGCCAATCAACTGCTCTTTTTCAGAAAATTTTTCCAGCGCTGGAAATTTTGCCGGTATGCGCGGACTACCTGCAATCTGTGGTGTTGCCTTTGCCCCGTCGCGAACCAGCGCGAAACATTGTGTATTTCCCGGGATCGACGATTGGCAACTTCGAGCCGGATGAAGCCGTGCAGTTCTTGTGTCGTATCGCCAATGTGTGCCGCGGAGGCGGCGGGCTCCTCATAGGCGTCGATTTAAAGAAGGACCCGCAGGTTCTGGAAGCCGCTTACAACGACAGCGCCGGCGTGACTGCGCAATTCAATTTAAATTTGCTCCAGCGCATCAACCGCGAATTGGCCGCTGACTTCGATCTGGATCAATGGCGGCACCGCGCAATCTACAATTCCAGCGCCGGCAGGATTGAAATGCATCTCATCAGTGAAATCGATCAGTTCGTGCATTTCAACGAACACAAGTTCCATTTCCGTCGCAGCGAAAAAATCATCACCGAGTATTCTTATAAATATACGCCAGACGAGTTTGCGGCCTTCGCTGCCAAAGCCGGGTTCAATTTTGTTCGCATGTGGACGGATGAGGCGGGGTTGTTCGGGGTTTTCTACTTTGTGAGCCCCGTCGTTAGAGGCGATTGACCTCAATCGCCTGTCCGGGCATAAATCGCGCGAGGGCGGTTCGGGTGAACCGTCCCTACGCACGCGGATTTCAAAATGAGCGCTCTCGTTAACCTCGCGAACGTTAGCAAACGCTACGGCGACGAAATCGCGCTATACCCAACGAACCTCTCAGTCGAGTCGGGCAAAACCACGGTGCTCATCGGACCAAGCGGCTGCGGCAAATCCACTTTGCTGCGATTAATCATTCGATTAATCGAGCCGGATTCCGGTTTGGTCGAGTTCGATGGGAGACCGGTTACGCCCGATGACATCAATGCTTTGCGGCGCCGGATTGGTTACGTGATCCAGGAGGGCGGCTTGTTTCCTCATCTTACCGCTCGCTCCAATGTTCTCATGATGGCGCGTCACATTGGAAAACCCGAAGAAGAAACGCACAACCGGCTGCTGGAATTGTGCGAGCTGACAAGATTTTCAGAAAACCTGCTCCCGCGTTATCCGGTGGAACTTTCTGGAGGCCAACGTCAGCGCGTCAGTTTGATGCGTGCGTTAATGCTCTCGCCAGAGTTGTTATTGCTCGATGAGCCACTCGGTGCGCTCGACCCGCTGGTGCGCGCTTCGTTGCAAAGAGATCTCAAGGAAATTTTCACTCGGCTTGGTCAGACGGTGCTGTTTGTCACTCACGATTTGGCGGAAGCGATTTATTTTGCAGACGAGATCGTGCTGATGAATGAAGGCCGGATCGTTCAAAAAGGAGCGATCGCTGATCTGCGCGAGCGACCAGCCGATCCTTTCGTCTCTGAGTTCATCAATGCGCAGCGCGGAATCGCGAATTTGTGAAACCAATCAGGAAAGCAGGAAAGCAGGAGACAATTGAATCTGGAATCCAGGAATCCAGGAGGCAGCATTCAAGAAGTCGGTTTTTCCTGGTCTCCTGGCTTCCAAATTTTCTCCTGATCCTTTCCTGCGTTCCTGCTTTCCTGATTAATTCTTCCTCTGCTGCCGATGTTGTCATTGGTTCCAAGAAATTCACGGAATCCTATGTGCTCGGCGAAATCGCGAAGCGCACCCTAAGCGATGCGGGAATTCCAGCCGAACACCGCCAGGGAATGGGCGGAACAATTATTCTGTG
>DASXHS010000073.1:0-12563 GCA_036488345.1 Candidatus Udaeobacter sp. | reverse complement strand
ATTACAAATCAGCTGCTCTAACCAACTGAGCTATGCCGGCGCTGCCCATATAAAAGCCGGTTTGACGAGTTCATCAAGAGTTCGTCCGAGTTTGCCGATTGTGATCTTCCTGATCTCCGCTTTGCGACTGCTCTTTAGTGCAGTACGGACCGAATAATTCGATTTGATTAATGTCGCGGGCGGATTCCGATTGGCTTGCCCGTGGTTTAGACAACGCCAGAATCTCCAGCAGGATTTCTGCGAGCCGTTCCGGTGGCTCGGGTGATGCGCTCATCAATGTTATAGACGCCGCCGACTTAAAATTGTGTCTGCTGTTACGCCTTTTTTTTTGACGAAGGAACCGATGCTGTATACCGGATCTGTTCTTCCCGCAGATTTCGGTTACTCGCGAGCGCGAGAGTAAGCGGAAAGCGGGTCGGCCGTTTCGAGATTTTTGATGACGGTACTCAGGTAGACCGATTCGGGATAAAACGCTTTGTATTTCGTGATCTCCGCCCGATTCAAAACCCTGAAGCCGTAACGTTCAAACATTTTTTCGCCGCGGCGGCTCTCAAAGGTGACTATCTGGCCGCAGACGCGTTTCTCGCCGGAGCGATAAAGGTAACTCAGATACGCACTCATCAGCGCGCGCGTCGTTGAAACCTTGCGCGCCTCCGGCAGCAAATTGATGTGAAAATGCGGTACGTGCCGCGGCTGGGCGGGAACTTCGCGCCAGCCGTACGCGAGTATCCAGCGAATGAAACGACGCGAGCGCGGGTTGTAACGGAAGTAGCGGGTCAGCGCCCGGAAAAACAACCAGACGTTTTGATAAAGCGCGTAGAGCTGATTTTGCAGCGGCTTGCGCGAGCCGAGCAGGTACCCGGAGATTTCGCCGTTCACTTCCAGGAGAAAACAGGATTCCGGTTCGTGATCGGTGTAATACGTGGTGAGAAAATCGGCGAACAATTCCCGATCCTGATACACGGGATCAATCGGCTCGCCGAGGAAGCCGGTCTCGCAGCAAAGTTTTCTTACCGCTTCGCGATCGGACGCCCGATAGCCACGAATGAGAAACGGCTGGTGGTCATGGTTCAGCATTTAAGATCGGCGGTATTTTGAGCGAAGCTCGCGATAAATGCAAAACAGTTCGTCAAACACACGCGGCCAGCTGTACAGACTCCGCGCAACGCGTGCAGCGGTTCTACCCATAACCGATAATTTCCTGTCGCTGCAGTCCTCGATCGCGTTCACCAGCGCGTCGGCGCTGTTTTCCAGCGCCCACGATTCCTGATCATGACAAATCACGTTGTCCATGTAGCTGCCGCGAATTCCCACTACCGGCGTCCCGCAAGCCTGGCATTCCAAGGCTGCAAGGCCAAAGGTTTCCTGAACACCGGGATGAACGAAAAGATCGGCTGCGCGATAAAACCCCGCGAGCTCGCAAGGATCGGCGCAGTACCGAATCCATGAAACATTGTCAGTTCGCAATTGCAGTTTCCGGAGTTGCGTTCGGTCGGGCCCATCGCCGATCACGAGCAAATGGAATTCATTCGGCCGGCGTCGTTGCAAAGTCTTGAAAGCGCGAAGCAAAGTCGTTGTGTTCTTCTCTTTCGCCAGCCGGCCTACGTAAAGGAGCAGGTTTTGACCTGAACTAAGTCCGAGCGAGCGCCGTATTGATTCTGTTCCGGATCCGTCGGGGCGAAAGATTTCCGTGTTAACACCAAGGCTTATCACACGCACGTTGCGTACACCCCACTCACGCAGCACGCGACCTAACCCATCGGATGCGACAACCGTGGCGGCGTGCTGATTGTAGAGCTTGCGAACATATGCGCGGGAAAGCTTTATCACGCGATGTGTCGCCGTTTTCCCAAGGAGCGTTGCGCTCTTTCGCACGTATGCTTCGGTAAAATGCGAGTGGTAAAATCCGACCACGGGTGTGCGCAGCGCGCGACCGACCTTCAACGCTTTCCAGCCGAGTTGGTAGGGATCGGCGGACTCAATGACATCTGGCCGTTCCCGCTCCAAAATTTCTTCGACTGCGCGAAGATTCAACAGCGCGCGGTATTGCGCGGTCCGCGACACAAGAGGAGAACGAATCGTGTAAACACGCGAGCGCCCGTTTGCTTTCAGCTTCGTCTTCGCGCCAGGAACAATAAGGACATGTTCGTTTCGGTGCGCGTGCCTATCGATGTAACCGATCTTCTCGTGAAGATATCGCTTCACCCCCCCGCTCACAGGCGAATAAAACTGAGTGAGGTCGCAGATCTTCATCGGATTTGCGATTTGCGATTTGCGATTTGCGATTTTGCCGCTGTTTTCTTCGATGACGCCATGATTGCGACGATCTCGCTCGCCTCGCTCAGCAGAGGCTTCACTTTCGTAGCACTCAGCAAGTTCGTCTCCATTATTAACTCGAGCCAAAACGCACTTTCATCCGCTTCTTCTTCGACGACGCCAAGCTTGGCAACGAACTCCGGCTTCGGACGCGCTCTGCAGGCTCCGCGATAATTAGCTGCCACCGACGGGCCGCTCCTGATCAATTGGGCAGCGACCGCTCTTCCCTGGATCGTTTGAGGCAGCGCACCAACAAGCTTAAAAATCCGCAAAGCGAACTGCTTCGTTCGTTCAAGGAGTTCGCGTTCAGTCATTAGATCAATCGCAATTCGCAACTCGCAAATTGCAAATTAGTGGCTGCCCACCTTGCTGAGATACTTCTCAGCCTGCAGTGCCGCAGCGCAACCCATTCCCGCAGCCGTAACCGCCTGCTTGTAAACGCGGTCAGCCACGTCGCCGGCGATGAAAACGCCGGGAATTTTACTTTCGACTCCGTTTTTCGGGAGCAGATAGCCCTCAGCATCCATATCGAGTTTGCCTCGATACGCCTTCGTGTTGGGATCGTGCCCAATCGCGACGAAAACGCATGCAATTTCCAGTTCGCGTTCGTCGTTTGTCTTCAGATTGCGCAAACGCACGGCGCGCATCTCACCTTTTTCATCGGCAACATATTGTGTCACCACCGTGTTCCAGATCGGTTCGATCTTCTTGTTCGCGAACACGCGGTCCTGCATGATCTTCGAAGCCCGCATTGTGTCGCGGCGATGAATGAGATACACCTTCGAGGCGAAGCGGGTAAGGAACGTTGATTCTTCCGCCGCGGAATCGCCACCGCCCACAACGCAGACCGGCACGTTTTTGTAAAATGCGCCGTCGCAAGTCGCGCAGGACGTCAGGCCATGGCCGACCAATTTATCTTCATCGTCCAGTCCGAGATATCGAGCTGCGGCGCCGCTGGCGATGATGAGCGCTCGTGTATCCAGCCATTCATCGTCTGCTTTGATCCGAATATGCTTGTCGCTCGGATCGAAATCGGTCACTTCCGCGTAGGAGAACCGGGCGCCAAACTTCTCGGCCTGTCTGTGCATGTTCAGGATCAGCTCCGGTCCATCGATTCCGTCGGGAAACCCGGGATAATTTTCGACAAGTGTCGTCGTAGAGAGTTGCCCACCAGGCTGCCGGCCCTCCAGCACTAACGGGCTGAGGTTCGCTCGCGCAGCATAAATCGCAGCAGTCAGCCCTGCGCAACCGCTCCCAACAATGATCACCTTCTCCATCGATAAAACTTAGCACAGCGCGCAAGTTGCAGAAATGGTGGCACAGGCATCCTTGCCTGTGGGGCCAACGGGCGTCTCGCCCGTTGATTCTTCATGTGCAGTAAAGATGACCGCCGAGCGCCCCACGGACAAGATGTCCGTGCTACGCCGTCACGCGCACGTTGATCCTGTGAAGCCCACTCGTGCCGGAGAACGGGCCGCGATCTTCTTCCCATTCCTGGACGGCCCCTTCGCCGTCGGTGGCACGAACAACCAGACCGTAATCACCCGCGGCGCCGGGGGTCCACTGCGTCTTCCAGAGTGACCACGCCAGATTGCCACCCGAGTAATAAATCTCCGCGTCGCTCCAGGTCTGACCATCATCGAAACTGAGCTCGACACGCGAGATACCGCGGTCGCCGCCGAATGCGATGCCTTTCACTTCGATTGGAGTAGTTAGTTTGCCTAACGACACAAACTCCCAATCATCCGGCACGTCGATTCTCGATCGTGTGGGCACAATGAAATCGGGTCCCCATCCTTGTGCCTCGTAAAATCCTTTCGCGTTCGCGTCGGTCACTTCAATTCTCGTGACCCATTTCACGTTTTTTTCGCCGAAGTAGCCCGGCACGATCACGCGCAAGGGGTAACCGTGCCGATCCGACAGCGGTTCGCCGTTCATTTCATAAGCGAGCAACGTTGTTGGTTCCATCGCTTTCTCCAGCGGGATCGTATCGGTGTAATTGTCGACGCCCTGCAGGCGAACACGCGCGGCGCCGGACAGCACACCGGCCTGATCGAGCAAATCTCGCAGCGGAAGACCTTTCCACGTGGCATTGCTAATCAGGCCCGCGTCCAAACCATTGCTGATGCACATGAGCGTTGTCTCTTGAGTGGTCGGTTTGAATCCTAAAATATCCTGGAACCGCCAGGTCGCCGCGTTTTGCACGAGACCGCCAATTTCCAGATGCCATACGTCGATGTTCACCTTGGGATCGACGACGTTTTTGGTGACGCAGTAGAACAAGTCGTTAGGCGTAATCGGCTGGACAATGCTGCCTTTGTACTGGGTGCCGTCATAGCTGAACGTCGCGGCGCGATACAGTTTGCGCGCCAGCGCCACTCCGCCGCCAACCGCTGCCAGACCAATAGTGCCCAGCACGAAGGCACGGCGTCCGATGGGTGGAGTAAACTCGTTGGTAGGGACATCGCGCTGCGATGTCCGGACGGCCCAGCGGGCCGTCCCTACCGTTAAAAATCCGAAGCCAATTACAAGCGTTCGTTCGAACAAAAGGACGCACAATGCGAAACCGATGAGCGTGACCAGTCGCGCAACCTGAATTGGCAGGCCGATGTAGCTTGTGCCGAGCACCGGCCATAGTGCGATTGCAAATACGACGACCGGCAGCAACACGAAGATTGACATCGTGCAAATCGCCGGGATGCGCGCCGGTTTACGCCGCGCGAACCACCCAAAAACCGCTCCACCGATCGCACCGACCACAAATTGACCGGCAATTGTCGATCCAACGCCAAGTTGCTTGAGATGATTGTAACCCCCGACCTTGCCCATGAGCGCAAGAAACGGACCCGGCGGAATGAAAACCGAAAGGCGATCGCCGATGATGAAGAGCGGTGTGGCGACGCCGAGTGTAGCGAGCAATAGCATCGCTGTCGTCAGCACGATCCCAGCCACGAATCCGGCCGACAACCCAGCGAGAATCGCTTTTGTTCCCTTCACAATAGATGATGTTACGAGCTAAACGCCGCAAGGAAATCAAATTGCACACGCGGTGAGAAAGCGATGCGAAGACGCATCGCACTCCAAAGCACTGCGTGCGAAATTCTGCATAACCTCTGTTTCGTTTCGCGAAGTGCGCACGCGTCCTCGCGTCGCTTTTGTCGCGCTGTAGTGTCCGCTGTCCTCAGCGGATTTTGTTGCAGTGGCAAGCGATCAGCGCTGAGGACAGCGCACGCTACAGTTTTGCCCCCGCGAGAATTTTCCGTGCACGCTCCACGACCATCTCGGACGTGACCTGCTTCATACAGGCGTGATCGAAAGGGCATTGGCTCAGGCGGCGGTAATTGCAGGGGGAACACGGCAGATCGACACGCACAACCGATTCCGGCCTTTGGTAGGGGCCGATGTGAACGGGATTCGTCGGGCCAAATACGCTCACCATTGGTTTATTCAAAGACGCGGCGACGTGCATCGACCCCGAGTCGTTTGTGACCGTTACTTCGGCGCGTTGGATCAACCCTGCCAAATCTGCTGGAGTAGTTTTCCCGCAAAGATTAATCGTCCCCGGCGCAGCGGTTGCGATTTGCTGGCAGCGCGCTTCATCGCGTTTCGTACCTGCGAGAGCAACAGCAAATCCTTCGTGAAGAAACTGGCGCGCGACGCCTGCAAATCCTTCGACGGTCCAGTGCTTTGTTTCCCAAATTGTCCCGGGCACAAGAACAACAAGCGGTTGGCCAGCAGGCACGCCGTGCTCATCGAGCAATCGATCGACGTTGTGGATTGTTTCCGGTGAGAGGTGGATTGCCAAGTCTGGCGGTTCATCATCGAAACCAAGCAACGATCCGACCCAGAGGTAGCGATCAATCGCGTGGACATCGAGCGTCGGAATGGGAATGCGGTGCGTGTACGCGATCCAGGAACCCTCACGTGCGCCCCGCCAGCCGCGGTTTGGGACGTTCTTGAGATCGTGCTCGGCAGAAATTGTGCGCGAGAATTCTATCGGCCGATCAAATCCGATGCGCACTCGCGCGCCGCTGACAAGCGCAAACAAGGCCGAACGCACCTGGCCATGCATGTCGACCACCAGATCGTATTTCGCCCGCCGGATTTGTTTGAGCAGATCGAAGAAGCCGAGCGTGGCGCGCCATCTCTGCCCGGGCTTTGAGAAATCGCGCCGGGCAAAGAGAACCACATTCGAGAGCGCGGGATGATGACGAACGACCTCCGCGTTCTCGGGCGTGATCAGCCAGTCAATGCGAGCCCGCGGATAACGCGCACGCAGTTTTACCAGCACCGGGATCGTGTGCACGACGTCGCCAAGCGCTGACGGTTTGATCAACAAAATGCGCGAGAACTCGGCAGTTTGAAGCCCGAACGTGTCACGGTTCTTAATCTGTGTGTTCTCGATCTGCCCGTTCAATTTGCAAAAGATAAGTCAGCACGAGTGAAGCCGCTGGTAAAATTGCGAAACGCCACAAGAAGCGGCCACGGCTTCCTGTTCGCTTAGGACTCTCTGTTTTCGGTGAAGAGAGAAGATCGCCTTGGAGACGGGCCGCCCTCGGGCCGCTGGCCCCTGCGGCGCGAAGCCACGCTGGTTTCATACGCGACGAGAACGTCGCGTCTCCATCGCTCTCTGTGAGAAGCGACCCGAGCTTAGTGTCTACGCCGCCTTTTTCTCGCCCGATAGGGCACCGCGAATTTTTTTCATCCACGCCGAGAACCGATGGCGGTTTTGCTCGCGGCGCACCACGGCTTCGCTGGTGACCCAGTTAAACTGAATCACGCGACGCGGACCTGAGAATGGTTTGTGGCCATGCCACGAATTATTGCTGCGACGGAAGGCCAACAGCGTCCCTTCCGTTGGCGGGACTTCGAGAATCATGTTCTCAAGATCATCTCCCGAACGGAGCAACCGAAGCCGGCCACCATCGGACTCCCAGCCCGCATTCATATAGATCAGGATCGTGATGATTTTCGTCTCCGAGTCAGTGTGGATTTTGCCGTCTTTTTCGCTGCAACGGCCGCGCACGGTCATCATGTCGGGCCGGTTCGTCAGATCGACGCCGAACTTTTCCTCAAACGCGTGACGAAACTCTTCGCTTCGCATTTGCTCAACGAGCGTTGCAAAGGCTGATCCGTAACTGACTTCACGCAGAGGAAAGCTGCCGGGCCGATCGACTTCGGGATAATCGTTGTGTATCGCCGCGCGCGCATCGGCCTTCACAAATTCCGGAACAATCAAAAATTCAAACGGCTCGCGGGTAAGCGGCGTGGCGCGGAACCTTTCCAAATCGAGCATCGAAACCATCGGCGACGCTACATTGTGAACGCCGGAATCGCCAGATGGATTTCGCGTTGGAGACGGCCCGCCCTCGGGCCGTTTCGGCCGGTCTATTGCGGTGCGGGGGCGCACCGGCTCCATTGGAACGTGCTACTGGAGCGCGACGCGGAAGAGCGTCGCGATGATGCGAGTTCCGGCGACAAAGGTGCCACGCAATGTGCCTGAAACTTTCGATTCGCCACCAGTGCGGCAGCGATGATTCACTGGGATTTCGAGGATGCGCAGACCGGCTCGCGCGGCTTTCATCTGCATCTCCAAGTTCCAGCCGTAAGTTTCCTCGCGCATATCCAGTTTTGCGAGCGCATCGCGTCGGATAGCGCGGAACGGGCACATGTCTGTGTAACGAACGCCGTAGAGTAGTTGCATTATTCCTCCGGCAATTCTCCCGGATAAAATCTGCTGGAAATTCATGCTGCCGGTTTCGCGCTGCCCGCGTGTGCGCGAGCCGATCACGAAATCGTTCGTGCCGCGCACAATTGGATCCACTAACTGCGGTATAAAAGCTGGAACGTCGCTGCCATCACCATCGAGAAAGACTACGATGTCACATTCCGGCGAGACCCCGTGCGCACCTGCAGCGCACGCTCGTCCGTAACCACGCGGCGCAGTTATGACGCGCGCGCCAGCGTCACGCGCCCGCTCGGCTGTGCGATCGGTGCTGCCGTTATCAACCACAATCACTTCGCCGGGAACGCCGGTCACTAGGCATTCGCGAACCACGTCGGCGATTGGTTCCTCCTCATTTAACGCTGGGATGACAACGGACACCTTGCTCATCTCAGAACGAGCCACGCGCTTGTGAAGTAAATCGCCAGCGCTATGAAGTCGGCCAACACGAGCGTGACAGGGCCCGCGGCAATTTTTGGGTCGAGCTTCAATCGATGCAGAAGCGAGGGCACAGCCAAACCAAACGCGCATGCCGTCACCAACGAGATCGCAATGCTTCCCCCGATAACAGTGGCCGCGCGCAGATCGTGGCGCCACAGCCAGGCGATGACGCAGACAACGAACCCGCAAGAAACGCCGAGAAGCGCTGCCGTTGCCAGTTCGCGACGGAACGCAGACGCGAGCCAATCCCGGGTCACGCTCACTGAGCGCAATGCATGAATCGTAACGCTCATCGTTTGCATGCTGACGCTTTCGGTTAATCCCAGCACCATCGTGAGAAAAAACGCTATGATCAGACTGCCGGCCAGTGTTGCCTCGAAGAAGCCCGCCAGAATGGCCGAGACTGTTCCTCCCGTCACTGTGACGAGCAGCCATGGGAAGCGGAATCGAAAAGCGCGCCACGCCGATGCACCGCGGATTTGTTCGAGGCGAAAACCGAGCGCCTCAAAAAACTCCGGACCGACCGGCACAGTCTGGCCGCTGGGGGATCGATCCTGAGTATCTCCTGCTTCCAAAATTTCCTCGGCAAACAAGTTCGCGTCGATGATTCCAACCACGCGGCGTTGTTCGTCCACGACCGGAAATGCGAGAAATTTGTAAAGCACGAAGAACTCGCACGCGTCGAGGACCGTTGCCTTCGCCGGAACAGCCACGACTCGCCGGACCATCACTTCGCGCAGCGCGGTTTCCAGTGGCGCGGTCAGCAGACGCCGGGTCGGCACGACGCCCACGAGTCGCTTCTCTCCATCGATCGCATAAAAATAAATTACGCGCTCGCCGACGCCCTCGCGACGGATCCGCTCCAGCGCTTCGCCAACCGACATGTCCGCGTCCAGCAGCGGAAAATCCTTCCGCGCATGCTGGAGGACCGGTGCGTCAAAATCTGGAATGCTGCTGGCAAGGTTCATCTGGCCACGCGATGAACAATGCCTTTGTTCTTCAAGATGTCGCTCGCTTCGCTGAAGTAATCGCGAATGTCAGACTGCTTTCTGATCCAGTCGATATAACGCGAGACGCCTTCGCCGAGGTCGACAGTTGGTTTGTAACCGTCGGACCGTGCCAGCGTCGTGTCGCTGGTGAGATGACGCATTTCGCCGGGGCGAAATTCGCCGTTGATCTCAGGTGCGATGTCGATCTTCAGAACGTCGGCAAGTTGTTCCGCGATTTTGCGAATCGGTGTGCCGCAAGCGCTACCGATGTTTACGGGCAGTCCATCGAGCTTGTCAGTTTGTGCCGCGAGCAAATTCGCGCGCGCAATGTCTTCGACAAAGGAAAAGTCGCGTGTTTGTTCGCCGTCTTCGTACAACACCGGCGGCAAATTGTTCAGCAGACGTGTGCAAAAAATCGCAATCACGCCTGTGTACGGATTGAAGATGGATTGGCGCGGTCCATACGTGCAGGAGTACCGCAGGGCGACTGTGGGAATACCGATTTGCTTTCCCCAGAGTAGCACGAGCCGCTCCTGGTCGACTTTCGTCAGCCCGTAAACGGTTTCGCCTCCGACAGGCGCCTTCTCTGGAGTGGGAACGCTTTTTGTGATCGCTCCACAAATTGGGCAGTGCACTTGCCAATCGCCGCGACGCAATTGCTCGAGCGGGCGAACGCTTGGAAAGACCAATCCGTGCGTTGGACACTTGCCCGCGCCTTCGCTGTAAACGGCCTGCGAGCTGGCAACGACAATCTTTTTGATCGGGAGATTTTTCTCTCGAATGACTTCAAGCATTTGTGCCGTGCCTAGCGAATTTACGTGCACATATTTCGCGATCTCCGGCATGTAACCGCCGTACGCGGCCTGGTGAAAAACAACGTCGATCCCATCGAGCGCAGCAGTAATCGCATCACGATTCCGCATGTCGCCCTCGATGAATTCCGCCTTTGGATTTATCCATGCCGGCTTTCCGCGGCGGTGGGTTTGCGGCTCGAGATTATCCAGCGCGCGAACCTGCCAACCCTCGCGCACGAGAAGATCGACAATGTGCGAGCCGATCAGACCCGCGGCGCCAGTGACGAGTGCGCGTTTTGCCATGCAAATGAGAGGCTATCTACGCAGCCGTTGTAGGGCAACCGCGTCGGTTGCCGAAGAACGATGGCAGGCGAAGCGCCCGCCCTACAATTTGTTTTGCGCGGCTATGCTCACGAGGAACTTTCGCGTATTTGGCGCTACGCCGTCACCTGTATTTTTCCCCAGTAGCTCCTCACATAGCCGCCTCAAGCTCGCGGCGTCATCAACATCATACCCGGTCGGTAGAAGTTTTGCTTCGATTCCGATCTCGGTTGCGCGCTGCATCGTCTGGTTGAGCACGCGTTCAGTGCTCCAGTCAATTTGCTCGAACAAGCGCCGGTGCGGTTTCTTCACTCCAATCAAGTAATACCCTCCGTCGTCGCTCGGACCGAGCACAACGCGATCCTCGGTCGTGCTTAGCAGTTCAACAGCTTCTGCAAAGTTTTCCGCGGGCACAGTTGGACTGTCGGAATCGATCAAACACACCGATGCAAAACCGCATTTGATTAAATCCTCGACGGCGAAATACAGACGCTCACCGAATTTATCGCCACGTTGCGGCAACAAGCTAAAATCGGCCGGGAGAATATCGGTGTAGGCCGACTCAGCTCCGACGGGCGTGTAAACCGCGATTCCGCATGCGGATGTAGCCGCTTCGCTGTGCGAAGCGCAGGCCTCAGCTTTGAAATTCCTTTTTACTACGCCGCCCGCAGGACGACGGCTACAGACACTCGAAATCGCAGCGGCTGTGTCACGCAGGAAACATTTGTTTAGTTCTGCAGCTTCCTCGGGTGTCAATGGCGGGACTAATCGTGTTTTCACTCGGCCGGCTTGCGGCGCTTTCGTCATGACTGCCAGAGCGCAAAGACCGTGCGCACCGCGATCGGGAAGATGTGGATCGAGAAAACGAAACTGTTTCATCCGTTATCGAGATAGTTCTTCACACTGCAAGAAGATGATTTGAATTTTTCGGTTAGATAATTTCTTCTTCTTAGCGGCGTGAATAACACCGATCTGTCTCGGCGGTTGCCCTCGCAAATTTGGGTGGAAATGAGTTGTTGATAATATCTGTGCGCCGCAACGACAAAAGTTCGTTGTCGAAACAGACCGGCAGTTATTCAAGGTTATTCAAACTTATTAGCGGATTGCTCGAAGATGCTTTAACAAAGTCGGCATGCACAAATTTTTGCATGCCTTGCTGATTTCAGTTTTCCTTGGATTGCTCTGCAGGGCATCCACCGCGGCGGATGCCGGGTCCAATCGATCAGCGTCTGACACAGACGCCCTACAACTTTGGCAAATCCAGAAAGTGCTCGCGTCGAAGAAATATGTTGACCTAACGCACGCATTTGCGCCGGGCATTCCGCGCTGGCCTGGTTTTCCGGCTGAAACACGCAAGACAATTTACTGGTACGACAAGCGTCCCGACACGATGGGCTCCGGTTTTTTCTCCGAACTCTTCACGCACGTCGGTCAATGGGGCACGCACGTAGATCCGCCGGCACATTTCATTAAAGGCCTGCGCACCGTCGACCAGATAGATCCGAAGGAGATGCTCCTGCCGCTGGTTGTTATCGATGTGCATGAGGAAGCCGCAAAAAATCCTGATTACACGCTCTCGCTCGACCGCGTGAAAAAGTGGGAGAACGATCATGGCCAAATTCCCGCAGGATCTTTCGTGGCGATGCGCACTGACTGGTCGAAGCGGTGGCCTGACGCTGCAAGAATGGAAAACAAAGATGCTAACGGTATCGCGCATTATCCCGGCTGGAGCCTACCCGTGTTGAAATATCTTTATGCCGATCGCAAGATCACTGCATCGGGCCACGAAACCACCGACACCGATCCGGGGATCGCCGCGAGCAAAGACGATTACTCGTTGGAGACTTACATTCTGAGCACGAACCATTATCAAATCGAGTTGCTCACGAATCTTGATCAAGTTCCCGAAGCCGGCGCGCTAGTCGTGGTCAGTTTTCCCAAACCGAAAGGCGGCTCCGGTTTCCCCGCGCGGGTATT
>DASXHS010000002.1:0-3364 GCA_036488345.1 Candidatus Udaeobacter sp. | reverse complement strand
GCATCGTAGAAGAGATCGTCGCAATCGCCGGAGATATCGGTCTTTGCAATAACTTCGCCCGAATCCGTGCTGAGCACGACAAGCCTGGGTGGAAGGCGGCAGCCGACGAACAATCGATGGTTAGTCTCATCCAAAGTCATCGGGAAATTAGAGAACGCTAAATCTGTTCTCCATGTCGCGATTACTTTCTTTTGGTCTCGATCGATCACTGCAACGTAACGCGAATTCGGCACATTGACGAAAATCCGACGGCCGCTCTTCTCTAGCTGAAACGCTTCGGGATGAGCGCTCAATTTGATCGAACCATTCTGCTTTCCGTCCAACGCGTTAATAATAGCGATACCGCCGCTTCCAAATCCGACGTAGATCCTCTTGGCGGTATCGTCGTAGCGAACGTTATCGGCATCATCTTTAAGGTCGATTTCGCTTAGCTGGTGGAAAAATTTGACGTCGTAGATTCTGCAAATTCCCCCTCGATCATTCGCGACAAATATTCGATCGCCGTCCGGAATGTAGGCAACGCCTTGAGGTGATCCGAGCCCGGGAATGGAATGAACCCGTTCGCCCTTGCGAGGATCGATTACTTCAAGGCTGTTGTTTCCCAATGCACAGACGAACAATCGCTGGCCTGATGGATCAGAAGCAAAGTGGTCGATTCGTCCTTCGACACCCGGCAATGGAATCGTTTGTTTGAGCTTGAGCGGCGCGGATTGGGCATTGCTTGTCGCCGCTGCATAGCAACAAAGTAGCGCGACCCTGCAAACTTTCTTCCAGCTAAACGTTAGCTTCAATTGTGGGTGGGTGATGTGACTTCTTGCAGACCCGCAACCAAAAACGCGCCTTTGATTGCCTGAGCTAAGTCCCTGGCGCGGCCACGGCCCCAGTAATGGAAAAACATCATGCGGGGTTATTCGTGGGTCATGTGCTGGTGGATCGCGACGATGTTTATTTTTTCTTTGAGCAGCGATTTCGCAGTTGGTTGCAATTCATCTTCAGTCACAACGAAATCTCCGTCGACGACAGCGTTGTCGTCGCTGCCGGCGAAGGCGGCCCAGGTGTTCACGCCCATCGTGTTACCGATCTTTACGCCATGCATGGTTGCAGGTCTGCCGAACGTGAACTTGACCATTCCGTCTTTCGCTTCCCCCTGTGCTCCAAAGATTTCGCTGAGAGGCGCAGCAGTAATTGAACTTTTTTCCGGCAACGACGCTGCGCCGAACGAGTCTTTGGGATTCGGACTTGCCGCGCGAATTTGTTTCGCAGCGTCGTAAACTTTTCTGACAGCACCGGCCAGCTTATCAACTGCGCCTTCTCCTTCGATGTGCATGAAATAGACTTTCGGATGATCGAAGAAGAAATGGTTGTGAAGCGCAGTGACGTTAAGACCATTGTCGAGCGCAGCTGTCATTGCCGCGTTGACTTCATCTTCAAACAGAACCGTATCGCCCATCACCATTGCTCCATCTTTTGTCGCGGTGAATGCGGCCCACGTTCCGAGGCCGATGAACGGCGGCATCGTCCATCCGTCCACGACCATCTTCACGTCGTTGCGAGGAAAGGTGACTTTGTAGACGCCTTCCTTCTCGTTCATTTTTCCCTTGAGCCCGGTGAGCTGATCGATTCGCGCCGTGTCCAGGCTCGCAGCAGAAACGAGATCAATTAGCGCGGTGAAAATTGCAGCAGCAATTACCGTCAGTTTCATAGTTTGTATCCCCCATTGGCTAGCTTTCTTCGATGAGCGGAACGTAATGCGATGCCAGCCACGTTTCTTGTTTTCGCGACAATAACTCGAAACCAAGCGAAGATCGACGACCAAAGGGTGGCAGCCACACAGCTACCTCGAGTTGATCCGTGAACAATCAAGACAACGCGCCCCCAGACGATCAAATGCCGTCGTGGCGCGAAGTGTCTCTTTATTTTCTCTTCCTTGGCTTCGTCAACATCGGCGGCCCGGTAGCGCAGATCACGATGATGTTCAATCACATGGTGGAAAAGCGCCGATGGCTCTCCAAAGATCGCTTCATCAAAATCATGGCCTTCTGTCACGTGCTTCCCGGGCCGGAGGCGCTGCAGTTGGCGATCTACGTTGGTTACCTGAAACGCAAGCTATGGGGCGGCGTGTTGGCCGGTGTCACCTTCATTGTGCCCGGCGCAATCGTGATGATCGTTCTGAGCTGGCTTTATGTTCGTTATGGCAAGCTTCCTCAGGTAACCGACGCTCTCTACGTTCTGAAGCCGGCTGTGCTCGGCATCATTGCCGCGGGGATTATTAAACTCGGGCGGGCGTCCATCAGAAGCGTGTTCCTTGCAATTCTGCTGGTTGCCGCGTTTGTAGGAATGCGCTTCGCGGGAATCAACTTCCTGCTGATTCTTCTGATCGCCGGGTTATTGAACCTGACCTTTGAACACGGCTCTACACTGCTCAAAAAAGCTGCGCCGACTTTGCCGGTGATGCTCATTGGAACCAGTGCGCTGATTCCATTCAGCGACTCGCGTTTATTCCAAATTGCCTGGCTGTTTTTCAAGACAGGGCTGCTGAGCTTCGGCGGCGCGTACGCATCGCTTGTTTTTGTGCAGCGCGGTGCGGTTATGCAATATCACTGGTTGTCCGACGGACAGTTGCTCGATGGCGTCGCCCTGAGCGTAGCAACGCCGGGACCGTTCATGTTGTTCACGACTTTTGTGGGTTATATCGCCGGTGGAATTCCTGGCGCGGCGCTCGCCACTCTTTTTGTATTCTTGCCATCGTTTGTATTCGTGCTCGCCGGCGTGCACTACATCGAAAAAGTCCGCGAAAACCGCGGTCTTCAGGCGTTCCTCGCCGGGGTCAGCGCTGCCGTAGTAGGCGTAATCGCAGTTGTATCGCTGGATTTGATCCCCGGAGCGTTGACTGACTGGATAACTGTCGCGATCTCAGTAGCAGCGTTCCTTCTAATTGCGTTTCTGAAGCGGGATGTCGCTTTGGTAGCCGTCGGAGCAATGGTCGGCGGAATCATTTATGCGAGCGTGCGCGCATTCGCACTGTAGCCACCGGCCTGTGGCCGGTCATACTCACCGCCGATTTCCACACCGGGAGGACCGCCCACAGGGCGGTGGCTACAGTCGCTTTGGCGACAAGCGAAGGCGGCGAAGAGGACGCTAAAATGACCCGCTTCGCCGCGCTTCACACACTATCGCGTTGGAGACAACGCGATCCACCCATGATTAGTATTTCGCGCCTTCATTATGCTCTTTGGTTTCGCTGTGCTTGCTCAACACTTTTCCGTTGGCGTCCATCTCGAGGCCAATTTGTTTGCCGTTCTTGTCAATGACGGCTTCAAAGTTGGCGCCTTCCTTTTCCCAACGGACAATTGTTCCCCCTTGG
>DASXHS010000217.1:0-10606 GCA_036488345.1 Candidatus Udaeobacter sp. | reverse complement strand
GCATATTCTTCCTGTCGTTCTCGAAGTGGTATGTCGTTGGTAACACAGCCAATTCCAGCATTAACCTTGGGATAATTTTTAGCTACCTCTAACGGGACGCCCACTGGTCTGGACGCAATGCTACCCGCCCAATAAAACTTGATGTGCCCTGCACGAATGTCCCGTTCGGCTTCCTTCACGGCGTCAACCGGATTCCACGTGGGTTCCGCTGCCAGGCAACATACGACGATGAGCGCCGAGCCGAGGACATGCACAATCTTCATAACGCGACAAAAGATCAGTCAGGGTGAGCAAAAGCGAGCATTTTTAACGCGGGCGATTAGTCCACGGTGATGACCACTTTTCCTCTGGCGTGACCTTGCTCGACGTAACGAATTGCGTCGGGCACCTGCTCTAATTTGTAAGTGCGGTCGATCACCGGTTTGAGTTTCCCGGACTGCATCATGTCAGCGAGGACGGTGAGGTCGTTGTGATTCGCGTCGGCCATCATCATTCCCATCTGCTGGTTCACGAATTTTGAGAATACCATCGCCCAAAGCGCTTTGCCGAGTCCGCCGAGAAAGCCTTGATCGCTTGCTCCGCCGCCGCCAATGAGGACGTATTTGCCTTTGGGAGTCAGGACGCCTTTGCACTCCGACAACGAATGATTTCCCACATTGTCGAGCATCACGTCGTAACGTTCCGCGCTCTTGGTGAAATCTTCTTTGGTGTAATCGATCACGTGGTCGGCACCTAGCGATTTCACGAGATCGACATTTCGTGTGCTGCAAACGCCAGTCACATCCGCGCCCAACGATTTCGCAATCTGGACGGCAAACGTGCCAACGCCGCCGGATGCGCCGTTGATCAAAACTTTCTGCCCCGGTTGAACTTTTCCTTTGTCACGAACGGCCTGCAGCGCTGTGATGCCCGCGATATTGACCGAAGCAGCGTCCTCAAAACTCACACTGGCCGGCTTGAGTGCGACTGCTCGGGTTGCACGCGGACAAACATACTGCGCGAACGCGCCGCCGCGGCCGCCGAAGACTTCATCGCCGGGTTTGAATTGTGTAACGTCTTTGCCCACGGCTTCCACCGTCCCAGCAAAATCGACACCTAGTCGTGTGTCCTTCGGTTTGCGAAGACCTACTCCCATCGCGCGCATTACGTAAGGTGTGCCCTCGACAAAGTGCCAGTCGTATGGATTGATGGAAGCGGCGCGCACTCTGACCAGGATCTGATCGTCCGCAGGCGTCGGCTTTTCGATCTCCTGAAGCTTAAGATTCGCGATGCCATAGTCGCAATACACAACGGCTTTCATCGGGTTGGCTGGAGTAGCAGCATAGCGGTCGCAGTCATTGGTCGACGTCCAGTAGGCAATAAAGCCCCATAGGACTAGCGCAAGAAAAAGCGTGCCTAGAGTCCACCTAAGGACACGTCTCCATCGCTTACGCGGACACTGTGTTTTGGGTTCGTCGTTCATTTCCGTTGTCATTCCTTCTTCTTGTTTGTTGCTTCGGTGTCACCTGCGCCTGGCTTCTGATCCAGAAGTCCCAGTTGTTTCATCATTGAAAGTTGATCAAATGCAGACCACTCCTCTTTTATTTTGCCGTTCACGATCCGCCAGATCGTAATCCCGGACTGTTCCACTTTCTTCCCGGTGGCGGGTAAGCTATTACCCGCGCCGGTGTTGGTGCCGCGCGCAATCCAATACACCGCGACCAGGTCACCGTCGGCGATCAACTTCTCGGGGACAATAGATAGGTCAGGAAATGCCTGGTGCCAGCCTTTCAATGCCGCCTGGTCTTCCTCCAAGCGGATATCTCGATGGATCCCGTGATTGACGAAGTCCTTGTCATAAAGTTGTTCAGCGAGTTCAAGGCGTCCTTTGCTGAGAAGTTCCTCGAATGCACGTTTCCCGACTGCCTTGTTTTGTTCCTGCAAAGAGGCAGCAAAAATGACGCCGACAAGTAAAAACAAACAGGTACCAATAATGCTGATTATTTTCATGAGCTTTGTTTTGTTGAGGTTTGTTGTTATTCCACATTGATTACGACGTTCGCTCGCGCCGCAGAACCATAGTCGCGGGATACTTCACAAAGTGTTTTAATCTCATCGAGCTAAAGAAGTACGGGTAACCGCGCCGGCGCCGACGTACTTGAACGCGATCCGACACGATTCGGTTTGCTACGAGTTGATACTCCGATTCCTTTAAACAAAAGCCAAAGACTGACTACGAGTTCAAAAATGGCCATCGGCGAATCGAACCAATAATCGTTAACCACTTTATTGAAGTCTGGGAAAACCAGGAAAATAAAGGCGCAGATCACGCACCATGCCGATGAAATCACACCGAAAGCAGCCAGCGTTTTTGGAATGTATCCCGACCTGAGCCATAGGTACGCGCAAACGGTCGCGGCCAATCCGAAAAATGGCAGACCGACATAGTAATCGTCGAAATTTGCTGCGATCTGCAGCCTGGCCAAGGCTTGTAAGTGGTCCGGTTGGAATACTTGAAGGTAGGGTGCGGTCCCAAGTACCCGCAGCGAGCTAAGCAAATTAAGCGTCGCAAGGAGCCATAACACCGCGAATACGAGACGGAACAGGGCTCCTATCAATGCAAGGATCCGATCTACGGGCTTAAGAATCACATAAAGCGCCGTGAGTAGAACAACGACATTTGCGCTGTACAGCAGGAAGCAAATGAGCGCACCTCGGGCCTGTGTTTCGTGTGCCATGATGTTCCGAGCCGTTTCTGCGGCATCGCGCGGGACGATTAGTGGGCTAAGCAAGACGTAATTCCCAAAAACGACAATCGCTACGGCGAGCAGGCCTGTAACTCCTGCGATTTTTGCGGCCGTGCGTTGCGAATTGTCGATCATGTTCATGCCGCCTTCATCTGGACTGTGGGGAGCTCGAGCGACGGCACCTTCGCGCCTTTGATCAGGAGCCAAAGCATGATTGCCAATTCTCCAAACAAGACTGGTTGGAGGTAACCAAAAGCAGCGCTGTAGTAAGGCTGAAAGAACAAAGCGATGACGCTGAGAGCAACGTAGCCGAAACAATTG
This sequence comes from Candidatus Udaeobacter sp., assembly GCA_036488345.1. GTDB lineage: Bacteria > Verrucomicrobiota > Verrucomicrobiia > Chthoniobacterales > UBA10450 > Udaeobacter. Next base: position 7,559 of record DASXHS010000217.1, on the reverse strand, counting down.
ATCATCAACCAGAGCCCGATGAAGCGAGGTAAAAATCCGGACCGAAAGACTAACAACCCAAAGGGGAAGAGCCATACACCCCAGAAGATTTCATCGATAAAGATTCCCTGAGAATGCAGGCGAATGAAGAGCATGCCTAAGGCATTGCGCTGGGCCGTGTCGAACACGCTGAGAAATTCGCCGCCCCGAAAAAGAATAAGACCAGCGATGTTGTTTAGTGTGTTGAGAAAACCGACGGCTGCCGAGACCAGAACAAAGCCAACCATCAACAACGCCCAGGTTCTATTTACGTTGCTTAATAACCGATAGAGCGCGATGGCGAGGCAAATGAAAATGACCTGCCCAACGAGATCACCGAGGATCGAAAGCCTGAAAAGCGTTTCGTGACCAAGAATGTTGGCAGCCGTCGCGGTGGCGTCCCCCCGTACGATGAGCTTATTGGGAACATAAATGAGACTAAAGGGCGCGGTAAATACCATTGATAAATACACCGCGCCCGAGACGCGTGCGGCTTTGTTAGTTGGATGCATGAGATTTCGTTAGGTGATTGCTTCGAGCTGTAGGGGAAGGCGTTGCCTTCCCAGGGAAGCTGTCAGCTTCCCCTACAAAATAACGAGGCGTGATAGCATCAACGATCATATGATTCAGAGCGGTCCGCGATAACGACGTAAGCGGATTGCCACGACGAGAAATACCGCGGCAACTATCAGTCCTAGCCAAAGACCCGGCGAGCTCAGGTATATGCCGGGGGTGAGTCGTGGGCCGTTTACGGAATGCATGTTAAAAGCGAAGGCTGTCGGTGCGAATCCCATCAAACGGTCTTTCAACATCGAGGCGAAATGCGAAGTGCCGAACGTGATCTTCTCGAAAAACGCGATCGCGAAAAACGGCAAGATTGCCCAAAGAAAAGTTGCTCGCCGCGCCCAGCCTGAAATTAAGAGAGCCCAGCCATAGATCGGCGCGTGCCAAAGAGCAATCGCGGCTAATCCGTAAAGAAGAATGAACGAATTCCGAAACAGCGGGACATATATCCAGGTCGATGCAGGGCTCATGCCATGAGTCATCAGTAGCGCGCTGGTCCAAAGCATCATGAGCAACTGCGTAGCCACTACGATCGCAAACGTTACCAGCGGCAGAACCACCAGCGGGATTGTGGCCTTCGAGAGCAATGTGGTGGAGTCCGATACAGGCAGTGACTTCCAAAACAGGATGCTGCGATCGCGGCGTTCGCCGTATAGCGCGTCGAGACAATAGAACACACCAACAATGAAGGCAGTGATTATCAACATGATTGCCGCCGTGTCATACGGCGCTTCGATTGCAGTGCGTGCTTTTGCGGGATCGAGCAACAAAACGTCCCGACGTCGATCGGGCAGCCCAACTGTGCTGACGAGGAAACCGAACAACACAACAATGGCAACGAGTACTGGTGCAACGTAAATGGAACGGTTCTCCCAAAGTTCTCGCCACACCGACCAATAAAACGGCCGCGTCGCGGCGGGTCTGTAGCCGGGGTCGCTGACGCCGGAGCTCGCGATATTCGGTTCGTTATTCATTTGATAAATAAAGATGATGCGTCGAAAGCGTTCTGGGGAGCGCACGCTTGTAGCGTGCTGGTGAAGGCATTCTGCCTTCACGAACTTCCCAATTGCTTCTATGGGCTGACGAGCTACGAAAAAAGAAAAGTTCGTTGCCGCAAAATGCGGCAACCAGCACGTTGCAAGCGTGCGCTCCCCAGACTGCCGTGTGCCGACTGCTAAAGGACAAACAACGATTAGTTTTATTCATTTAGCTGCTCCTACTTGATTTGTCTGACCTACTGCCTCGTCACGTCGAAGTGAACCAGAAACGGAAACGTTTTGTGAATGCGGACTCATCACGGCAACAAACAGATCGGCGATGCTTGGACGACGCACCTCACCGAAGGTTTCGAGCTGGTCGCGATTAACGTGATCAAATAACAGCACGCTGCGCCCGAAAACCGGTCGCTCGTGCATCGGCTTGAGGGCGCGTGCGGCGGCCAGGTGCTCGGGATTCACCATCACTTCGAGGTAACGCGCGTCGAATTCTTCCATGCTGCACTCGAGCACGATGCGGCCACGATCGATGAACATCAGGTCCGTCAAAACATCCTGGACCTCTTCGACCTGATGTGTTGTCACGATAATCGTGCGGCTGCGATCGAAATAATCATTTAGCAGAGAGTCGTAGAACTGTTTGCGATACAAGATGTCGAGGCCAAGCGTTGGCTCATCGAGCACGAGCAAACGCGCGTCGATTGCCATGACGATCGCGAGATGCAATTGCGCCACCATTCCTTTCGATAATTCCCTCACCTTGCTCGTGCGTTTGATCGTCGTTCTTGCCAGAAAACTTTCCGCCTTGGCGCGATCGAATCGCGGGTGCACGCCGGCGACGTAATCGAGTAATTGTGAGACGCGAATCCAGCGCGGCAACACCGCTACGTCGGCAATGAAGGAGACGTCGCGCATGAGCTCGTCGCGGTTCGTCCACGGATCGCGACCGAGCACCTTCAATTCTCCGTCGTACGATGTTAGGCCAAGAATCGCATTAAGCGCAGTTGTCTTGCCTGCGCCATTCGGGCCGATCATCCCGAGGATGCGACCCTCTTCGATATGCAAATCGATGCCTTCCAACGCTACCGTCGTCCCGAACGTCTTGCGAAGACCGCGTGCTTCTATCGTCGCCATGGCATTAACGTTTTCTCGATGAAGAGCGGCGCGCCGCTGCGGCGTCCAGCTCTCTTTGTGTAAGACCAAGCCTCTCGATCTTTTCCGCGATTCGCGGCCATTCGTCCGTTAGAAATTTTTGGCGCTCGCCTTTCAGCAACTGATCGCGCGCACCCGGTTTGACGAACATACCAAGGCCGCGCTTCATCTCGACCAAGTCTTCATCGACCAATTGCTGATAGGCTTTCAGCACCGTAAGCGGATTGACCCGGAACTCGGCTGCGACATTGCGCACTGATGGCAACGGATCGCCTTCGTTTAGCACGCCATCGAGAATCATATGCACGCCTCGATCGCGAAGCTGGCGATAGATTGGTTGAGTGTCATTCCATTCACGATTCATTCTTAACGGTTCACTTCCCTCATTCGACCAACGCTGTGCATCGTCTCAGTCGCCCACAAACCGGTCGCCGGGACGTATTCATCCGACGTCAACCCGCCTGCGCTGGCCACGACATCGGCGATCTTGATGACTAATTTCCCGCGGGCGTGGCCCTCCTCGAAATAGCGCAGCGCCTCCGCGGTTTGATCAAGCGAGTAGGTTTTCTCCACAAACGGCGTCACCTTGCCTTCCGTCACCAAGTCACTAAGGAGCTTCAGGTCCGCCTCGTTCGACGTCGTGACATAATTCTCAAACTTCTGGTCCACAAAGCGGGATCGCCATGCAGCCGTGAAGTTCCCAGCGATCCGTCCCAACTGTCCCTTGTGCAATCCTGCGCTGCCAATGCCGACGAGGACGCAGATGCCACCGGGCTTCAGGAGGCGACGCCGTTCGGAAAAGGAGTGATTGTTGACGTTATCGAAGATCAGGTCGTAGCGCTCCTCGCGCTTGGTGAAGTCTTCTTTGGTGTAGTCGATGACGTGATCGGCGCCGAGCGTCCGCGCCATCTCCACGTTGCCCGTACTGCACACAGCTGTAACCTCGGTGTCGAATGCCTTCGCGATCTGAACTGCGAACGTCCCGACGCCGCCAGACGCGCCGTTGATCAGCACTTTCTGGCCGGCGTGGATCTTTCCTGTGCGCAGCCCCTGCAACGCAGTCAGCCCCGCGAGTCCAACCGCACCCGCTTGGTCGAAGGTAATGTTCGCTGGCTTCAAGGCCACGCGGTCTTTGCGAACACATACGTACTCCGCGAGCGCGCCCCATTTTACCCCGAAGACTTCGTCGCCCGGTTTGAACTCAGTGACATCCTTACCGGTCGCCTCGACAACACCCGCGAAGTCGCGCCCGAAGCCAGTGAACTTCGGCTTCCTCAAACCGGACATCAACCGGAGGACCGACGGGCCGTGCACCAACCCGGCGTCAATGAAGTTAAGTGATGCCGCGCGAACTCTGACTAGAAGCTCGTTGTCCTTGGGAACCGGCTTCTCGATCTCCTCCACCTTTAGGACATCGGGCGCGCCGTATTCGCAAAACTTAATTGCTTTCATGCGCTGACCTCCCTGAGGAATGCTCTGCTGGCAGTCGTTGGTAGAAGTCCAATAGGCGAATTGAAAACCGGCGAAGAGAAGAACGAGAACCACAAGCGCGCTGCGTTTCAGGATTCGCTTCCATTTCATAGACCACGTGAGCACCGGAGTCGGAACCGCGTGCTATCTTCCCTTGTCATAGTGTTATAGTTAACTATATCACTATTTCACGCGCAAGCTTTTTTTTGAAAAAAATTTCGAGACGATTTCTTTGCCCTCGAATGTGAAATCTCCAATGGGGATGGAAAGTCGCTGATCGCGAGGGCGCGATCACGCCACGCGTGCACACACTGGGCTTACTTGGATTCCACTTAAGGCAACGGCAGAGAAGCTTGGCCGAATACGTAACGCCAGCCGGTTGGAGTGCGGACATAAGTGTCGCTAAACCATAGTTTGTAATCGACTGGTTTAACTCCCTGCACGGCCTTGACCCAAAGGAGAGCAGTCACAACTGCGGTGTCGCCCCACACTCTGACTTTCTGTGTTCCAGGTTCCTCCTCCTGACGTTCGTAGGTGACTTCCTTCTTTCGAGCTGATTCAATCAGATCTGCTTTTCTCAAAACTTTGCCGCGCCCGGTCACAAGAACGAAGTCGTCGGCTAAGATCTGATCCATCGTATCAGCGTCGTTGGATTTAACTGCGGCTTGATATTTCGTATCCAAGGCGGCCACAGTCTTTGCATCTTCCTCTGAAAAGGCATTCAAGCCAGTCGCGGTGCTCAACGATAAGGCGCTTATCATCACGATCAGCTTTCCATATCCCGACAGCACTTGGATGAACTCGCGCGTGTATAAAGTGAATGAAGTCATAATTTCTGTTTAATGATGTCGCCAGACTTTGCCAGTTCTACCTCAGCTAATTTCACCAGAGTAAACAATGCGTGATTCACCGGCACGGGAATACCAAGCTCCGCACCGCGACGAGAAATGTAGCCGTTGAGTGCATCGATCTCCGTCGGCCGTCCGCGATTCAAATCCTGCGCGGTTGAAGAAAACGCATTCGACATTTGCTTGGCGAGCTCCATCGCCGCCGCCATTCCGGATTCGCGGTCACCAACACCCGGCAAAACGACGCGAGTCGCGCGAGCCACGGCCAGCACTTCGTCTACAATCTGTTTCATCAGCCTTTTTGCATCATCATTTTGCGCGATTTCGCCGTAACGCACGTGTCCTAATGCGGAAATTGCATTCAGTGCACAATTACGCAGGAGCTTCAGCCAGAGTTCGCCTTCGATGTTGTCGGACACTTGGCATGGAATACCTGCGCGAACGAAAAGATCTGCCAGGTGCGTTGTTCGCCCTGACGGCGGTCCGATGATCAAATCACCGCGTGCGAGATGTTTCACGCGACCGGCTTCGGGGACCGAAACCGCGACGTAAACTACGGCTGGCACTGCCACCACGTTCGCCACAGCGCGAACCTGGTCCGCATTATCGACGCCGTTTTGCAGACAAACTACGGTCGCATCTGGCCTAACGAATTTAGCCATTTGCGTCGCGGTCGCTGCCGTATCGTTCGCCTTAACGGAGAAAAGAATGAGCGAACAATCTCGAAGGCCGCTCATCTCAACAGTCGCCTTGATCGCGATTCGCTCCCGGCCTTCTGATTTATCGAGAACAAGGCCTTTCGAGTTAACTGCGTCGGCAAAATGTTTTCGCCCGATGAAAAGAGTGGGCACGCCAGCGCGGGCAAACATTCCGCCGAAATACCCACCTACCGCGCCCGCGCCCACGACCGCAATTCGCGGCCATTCTCGATTTTCGCTCATTAGCTGTCTTTACGCGCCACGACCTGCTCCAGGTCATAAGTCGAATAGGCCGTCGGCTTCTTGCCTCTGGCGATGATGTCGTCAACAACCCTAGCAAACGCTTCGGTGTGCCAGTGCCTGCGTGTCTGCCACCATTCCTGGATTCCTTTGTAGGCGAGGAAATCGCTCATGGTCCGATCAATTTCATCCCACAACTCGGTATTTAGTATCCCTTCACGTCTTGAATAATACATTCCCTCGAAGTTCTTGAAAAAACGGTTTTGAAATGCGCTGAAGCGAAGCTTCGATACAGCATCGAGGTCGTGAAAAGACTGCACACCGCGAAGATAAACGGCCGTAAACTCTGCGTTTTCATGCAACGCCTTGGTCAGCTCACCCCATTGCTCAGTGAGAGCATTCACGGCTGACTGACGGCGTTCCCTGTTCTGCTCACGTAGCTGGATAGCGAAGTAAATGATCGAAGGAACTCCGATGATGACCGTAGCCAGCTGACCGATGGCTGTGAGCATTGCCCAGTTCATCTAAATTTGTTTCGCTTTTAGACTAAAGCAGACGGTTTTCCACTTCCGGCAAACCAACGAAAGTGACAGAACAGGCTATTTTTCTAAGGTGCGGGCGCGGACGCAGTGAGATCGGAATTCCACATGTCGGCGGCACATTTCCAATTTCCATCGGTTTGTTTTTCCCACACCTCTAGGTATTTCCCGCGATCGTTAATCGGCTTACCGCTCGCGTCGCTCATCGTCAATTCGTACATGCCGCTCACCCACGCCATCTCGCCTGACTTGCCGACCCTCACTGTGGTCGGTTGCCAGGTGATGACGAAGCCGGGACTGGCGAACATGTCTTTCCAACGATTCCGAATCGCCTCCTTCGTCGCCGCGCTCGTTGAGTTTGGGGCGAACACGATCGCATCGTCGGAATAGAAGGCTATTGTTTGCTCGACATCTTTACCTGCTGCCGTTTTCGCCCAGTCGCCATCAAGACCACGAAGAAGTCGCTCGACCGGCTTGGTACCGCTTGGTTTTTCGGAAGGCGATGATTGCGAGATGGAAAGCGGCTCGTTCTGTGAGAGGTTCCGTGCTGGCGCGGGAAACAGCAGGTGGTAAGCAGAAAGACAAAACGCAGTGCCTGCCACGCCAAAGATGAATGTCGCGAACTTGCGACGGCTCCAATAAGGAATGACCTCGCCAGGCGAAAGATCCTGAGTCCGCTTCAGGCCCTCCGGTGTCATTTCAAAAGACCACGAAATGAATACAGCCACGGCGAATCCAAGCGCGAGCAATACCACGAATGCTGTGATGAGTGACTCTGGCGCGTCGACCAGGGGCAAAAGAACCGACGCAATCTCAATCAGCAGCCACGCCACCACGGCATAAGTGAGTGCGACCCTGAAAACGTTCCGGCGCCTTAGCTCGGAGAACAAAGAAGGCTTTGGATTCATGGCGTTGTAGGTAAACCGACTTTGGCGACCAAGTTCTTGTATCGAGGATCATCGCGCAAGCCGCTCAACAACGGATCCACTAAAAGGCCGAGCATCCCCGCGTCACGATCATCAAAAGATATTTGCA
>DASXHS010000151.1:0-1996 GCA_036488345.1 Candidatus Udaeobacter sp. | reverse complement strand
ATTTTGGATCGTGGAAATGGCATCCAACGGAACTGGCGTGCCGGCAGAGTTGCGCACAAAGAATTGCCCAACGTTTTTCGCGTCGGTTCGGTATTCGGGTTCGGCCTCAATGTATACCTGCCAGGTGCGCCCGAATCGGTTGAAGTAGTTCACGAAAAAGCCGCCCATGAACGTCTGTAGCGTTTGATATACCGAAGTGAGATCGATTCCCTGCTTGATGACTTTGTCGCGATCGACGTTGACGAAAACCTGCGGAACATTTGGCAAAAAGGTTGGAATCAGCGTACCGAGCTCGGGACGCTTGCGCGCGGCGTCGAGAAACGTCTTCATATTTTGCGCCAGGAACGCGATGTCTTTGCCCGAGCGATCTTCCAATATGAATTGGAATCCACCAGACGTGCCGACGCCGGGGATCGCCGGCGGCGGAAACGCAAAGGCGATACCTTCACTGAGAGTGCCCAGGTATTGATTTAATCGCGCCTTGATTGCCGGATATTGTTCCTCCGGTTTTTTTCGTTCGCTCCAGGGTTTAAACGTGACGAAGAAAAACGCGCTGTAGGTATTTTGCACCAGGCTGAGGAGACTGAACCCGATTACGCTTGTGGTGTATTGCACACCGGGCGTCTTGCTCAAAAAGTCTTCGATCTTGTGGCAGACCTGGTCGGTTCGTTCGAGCGACGCAGCATCAGGTAACTGCAGCGCAAGATAAATGTAGCCCTGATCTTCTTCCGGCAAAAAGCCGCTCGGTAATTTGGATCCAAAAAAACCGGCGCCGACCGCGAGTACAGCGAGCAACGCAAAACTGAGGACGGCCTTTCGAATGGCCAGGCGCGACCAGTTCACATAGCCGTTGGTTGCGCTGCCGAAGACGCGATTGAATCGACCGTAGAACCATCCGAGCGGGCCGCGTGTTTTCTTGCGCGGCCGCAGCAAAAGCGACGAAAGGGCAGGACTGAGTGACAGCGCATTGAACGCGGAGAAGATGACGGAGATCGCGATCGTTAGGGCGAACTGTTGATACAAACGCCCAGTGATGCCGGGAAGAAAGGCCGTTGGAATGAACACCGCAGAAAGCACGAGCGCGATCCCGATCACCGGGCCCGACACTTCACGCATGGCCTGCAGTGTTGCCTCACGCGGAGCCATTCCTTCCTCGATGTGACGCTCGACCGCTTCAACCACAACGATGGCGTCATCGACCACAAGCCCAACCGCCAGCACCAGACCGAAAAGTGAGAGCGTGTTAATCGAAAATCCGAATAAGGGGAACAAAACAAAAGTGCCCACCAACGAGACCGGCACGGCGCACAGCGGAATTAGTGTGGCGCGCCAGCCTTGCAAGAAAATGAAAACGACGATGACGACCAGCGCGAGCGCCTCGAACAACGTTTTAACGATGTCGTTCAATCCTTCAGTTACCGACAGGGTTTGATCGAGCGAGACGGCGAAATCCATGTCGGCCGGAAAACGCTGCTTTGCCTCCGCCATTAACTTGCGCACGCCTTGCGCGGCTTTAACTGCGTTGGTTCCGGGCAGCTGATACACAGCGAGAATCGCCGCGGGTTGTCCGTTGAGCCTGCCTTTTAAGTTGTAAGTTTGCGCGCCGAGATCAATCCGCGCGATGTCTTTCACCCGCACAAACGAACCGTCCGGATTCGCACGCACGACAATCTCACCGAATTCCTCCGGCGTTTGCAATCGTCCTTGCGCGCGCACCGTGTAAGTGAATTTCTGCCCGCTCGGAATCGGCTCACCGCCGATCTGCCCGGCGGGATTCACCGTGTTCTGCTTTTGCACTGCGCTGATGATATCCGGCACAGTGATGCCGAGCTTCGCGAGCTGATCCGGCTTGACCCACAGGCGCATAGCGTATTGGCCAGCGCCGAAAATCTGCACATTGCCAATTCCCGGCACGCGTGTCAGTGGATCGAAGAGATTAATGTAGCCGTAATTGGCAAGAAAGGTCCCGTCGTAGCTGCCTTTGGGCGAAAACACC